>JBJTOV010000297.1:0-4398 GCA_046074745.1 Planctomycetota bacterium
AGCAGGACGGTGGTCGGTTTGGCAGCACTGGCGGTGGCAGCCGGCTTGGTGGGTCTGCGCGACGCGGCATGAACCGCGGATTGCGCGGTCCCGGTCCGGGTGTGAGTCCTGGAGCTGGCCCAGGCACGGGATTCGGCTCCGGCACGGCCCGTCCCTCGTTTGGCGCGGGTGCTGCGCCAGCAGGGCCGGCGGATCGAATCGGTCCTCGTGGAGCGGGTGACGGCCCTCGGTCGCAGCTTGGTGGAACTGGTTCCTCAGTGCGCAGTCCTCTGGACGGTCGACCGTCGGATGGACATCCGCCGAAGCGGGACGGGCTCGAACGGCCGCCCGCTGACGGTGCTTCATCCTGACGGAGTTCCAGACCCGCTGAAGCCGTGGCGTTCAGTTGCTTGATCCATCGAGATGCGCGAGCGTGTGCGGTCTCTTGTTCACTGCACGGTGGTCGTTGCGCGCGGGTGGACCGTTGGTTGTTTCGATGCATCATCGTCTTGATGCATCAAGCCAGGTCGCGGCTTCATCGAGCGGTCGTGGGGCTGTGATTGCCTCGCGCGGTCTGCTCCTGCGGCAGCTCGGCTTCGTTGAGTCGCTGCGGCGCATCGGCTGCACGCGATGTTTGATGATCGCAATGTCGGTTGTGACGAGGCTTGCGTTCATGCGAGCCGGTGCACCGAGACTCGGTGGGCGTGGTGCCTCGGAAGATCCTTCCGCCAATGCACTGCCTTGATCGGATGGATGGCAGCTCGCGCGCGCCATTCTGTCCGCTGGTGGTTTAGGCGCGGTCGCGCCAATCGCTTGAGCGCCGAGAGCGACAAAAGAAACGACGCGCACGCTGGGCGTGCGCGTCGGATGCGTGTTTGTAGCGTGTGACCGGCGCTCCCTCGACTCTTGCGGAACCTCTTCAGGAACCGTTGAAATCAAGGGTTTCGCCGAGGATCACCACTGCTCGTCGAAGCGCTGCTCGCGGCGCGAGTCGCGCTCGCGGTCCTGCTCGCGACCACCACGGCCACCGCCGAAGTCGCCGCGGCCGCCGCCGCCGAAGTCGCCACGACCACCGCCGTAGCCGCCGCGGCCACCGCCGCCGCCGCCGCCACCGTAGCCGCCGCGGCCACCGCCGCCGCCGCCGAACTCACCGCGCGGACGGAAGCCGCCGCCGCCACCGCCACCGCCGCCACCCGGGCGCGGGGCGCGAGGCTGAGCCTCGTTCACAACGAGAGCGCGGCCCTCGAAGTCCTTGCCATTGAGCGCTTCGATCGCGGCCTGGCCCGATTCCTTGGCGCCCATGGTCACGAAACCGAAGCCGCGCGAACGGCCGGTCTCGCGATCGGTTCCGATGAACACATCCAGCACCTCGCCGTGTGCGGCGAAGATTTCCCGAAGTCCTTCTGGCGTCGTACGGTAGTTGAGATTTCCGACAAAGATCTTGAACATGTCTGGCCTCCCAGGCCAGGTCGTGCCATCCGACGGCTCGTGCCTTCACGATGCCTTGCATGGCCACTTGAAACTGTCGACGCGCAGGGGACTGACGGTCAGTTGTGCGGTCAACGCGCAGCATACAGGATTCCGCGTGCGTATACGAGGGTGAATCGCAACCCCTTTCCCGATAGACTCCGCCCATGCCGTTTCTCGAGGTCAAGAGCCCCCGTTGGACCCGTCGGATCGACCTGGCCGCCGACCCTGTTTCGGTCGGACGCCTGCCTGATAACGGGATTCAGTTCAATGACGATGGCCTGAGCCGCCAGCACTGCGTGTTTGAGCGCACCCCCGAGGGGTGGCAGATCCGCGACCTTGGTTCTCGGAACGGCACCAAGCTGAACGGCGCCAAGGTGACGGCGGGCGCACTCGCCAGCGGCGATGTCGTGCGGGTGGGGACCCTCGAGATCCGTTTCGTGGATCCGGAGCCCGCCCGGCCTGTTGCGGCTCCCTCCGCGGCCGCCGCGGTGAAGGCGGCTGCCCGACCGGGGGCCACGATCGACGCAAACCCGACCAGCCAGTCGCCCTACGAGGCCGCGCTTCGCGCCGTGTGCGACGGATCGCTCCACAAGCAGTTCGGCGAGTCGGACATCGCGCTCGTCGACGCGCGCGGCGCGGTCATGCACGCGGCGTCGGGGGCGGGCGAGTCGGATGACGAGGACGAGGCGCCCGCGGAGAGCATCCACATCTTCAGGCTGCTGCTTCTCGTGTGCTTCCGCTCGCGTGCGAGCGACCTGCACATCGAGCCGCGCACCGACAAGGCGGTGGTGCGCATCCGCGTCGACGGAACGATGGTCACGGTCGTCGAGGACCTGCCGCTGCAGGTCTTCCGCCGCGTGATCGGCGTGACGCGCGTGCTGTGCCACTTCGACCAGAGCGTGAAGAGCGAGGTGCTCGACGGCCACTTCAACGCGACCGTGAAGGGCCGCCGCGTCGACTACCGCGTCAGCCTGACGCCCGCGGTCCACGGCAACAAGCTGGTGATCCGCGTGCTCGACCCGGCCAACGCCCCGAGCCGCCTGCACGAGCTGGGCATGCTGCCGTGGATGTACGAGAAGCTGCGCACGGTGTGCAACCGCGATGCGGGCCTGATGCTCGCCTGCGGCCCCACGGGGTCGGGCAAGACGACCTCGCTGTATTCGTGCCTGCGCGAGATCGACCTCGAGCAGCGGAACGCGATCACCATCGAGGATCCCGTCGAGTACCAGATCGAGGGCGCGACGCAGATCCCGATCGACGCGAAGCAGGGACACACCTTCGGCGGCCTGCTGCGCTCGATCCTGCGCCAGGACCCCGATGTGATCCTCGTCGGCGAGATCCGCGATGTCGAGACCGCGAATGTGGCCATGCAGGCTGCGATGACCGGGCACCTGGTGTTCTCGACGGTGCACGCGCGCGACACGATCGGCTCGATCTTCCGACTGCTCGACCTCGGCGTCGAGAGCTACCTCGTGGCGAACGCGCTCGACATCGTGGTGGCGCAGCGGCTGGTGCGCGTCCTGTGCGGCACATGCCGGCGGCCCGTCAAGCCCACGCCGCAGCAGCAGATGAAGATGGGCAAGTCGCTCGGCGGCATGCCCGACATCTACGCGCCCGTCGGCTGCCAGTACTGCCTCGACACGGGCTTCTACGGTCGCCGCGCGATCTTCGAGGTGCTCGAGTTCAACGATGCGCTGCGCGATGTCGTGCTCAAGAAGCCGACCATGCAGCAGATCCGCGAGGTGCTGTCGACGGGGCTCTTCACCTCGCTGCAGGGGTATGGCTTCCAGATGGTGGCGAGCGGCGTGACCAGCTACGAGGAGATCGAGCGCGTCGCGAGCGCGGACGCATGAACGCAGCCGATCCTTTCGCCATGCTCGGGCTGCCGCGGCGCTTCGACCTCGACGCGCGCGCGCTGAGGTCGGCGTGGATGCAGCGGGTGGCTGCGGCGCATCCCGATGCCTCGGGCGGTGCGGGCGAGGCGGCGCTGCTGAACGAGGCGCAGCGGACGCTGGCGGATCCGCTGGCCCGCGCAGCCGCGATTCTGGCGCTTGGCGGTGCGCCTGCGACCGACGAACGCGCGCTTCCCGAAGGATTTCTGATCGAGATGATGGAGCTTCGCGAGGCGGCCGACGAGGCCGCGGGCGACCCTGCGAGGCAGCAGGCTCTGCTCGGCGAGGCGCGCGCGCGGCGCGAGTCGGGCCTGGCGCGCATCGCCGCGGCGTTCGCGCGAGGCGACGGCGCGGTCGATGCCGACACCGCGCATGAGGTGCGCATGGCCATGAACATCGTGCGGTCGTTCGACCGGATGATCGAGCAGCTCGCGCGCGAGGGTGCGGGAGGCGTGTCGCCGTGAGCGGCCTGCTGCCGGAAGGCGGGTTCTCGCTTCCCGAGTTCGGCGCGGCCGACTGGGCGCTGCTTGCCGCGCTGGCGCCGCTGCTTGCGGCGATGGCGTTCTTCTCGTTCGTGGAGGCGACCTACTTCGCGCTGACCCCGGGCGAACGGCTTGGCCTGCGGCGCACCCATCCCGCGTCGGCGCGGGCGATCGACGCGCTGCTGGCGCGGCCGCGCGTGCTGCTCGTGAGCACGATGCTCGGGTCGCTGGTCGCGAGCACGGCGTACCTCGTGGTGAGCACGGTGCTGGTGACGCGATTCGAGCATTCGCTCGCGTTCTCGGTGGCCGTCGCGGCGCTTTCGGTGTTCGGCATGGTGCTGTCGGCCGAGGTTCTGCCGAAGATCATCGGGCTTGCCGACCGCGCGCGCGCCGCGCGGCTCGCCATCGCGCCGACCGCGGTGTTCACCGCGTTCATGGCGCCGCTCGCAGGGACGATCGATCGGTTCATCCTCGCCCCGATCGGTCGGCTCTCGGCCGCGGCGGCTCCGCCCGGCGTCGTGGACGCGGCGGAACTGGCCGCGCTGCTCGAGCAGTCGATGATCGAGGGCTCGATC
>JBJTOV010000298.1:0-5882 GCA_046074745.1 Planctomycetota bacterium
CGACACGCTCGAGATCGAGGTCGTGCGCGTGGGCGAGAACCCCACGCAGGGCGTCGGCTACCTGTCGGACGGCACGATGGTGGTCGTCGAGGGTGGCGCAGACAGGATCGGCATGCAGATCGAGGCGACGGTGACCAACTCGCTGACGACGAGCGCGGGCCGGCTGATCTTCGCGAAGCACGCCGACGCGGCGCCCGGAAGCACGGAGAGCATGGCGATGCGCGCGACCGAGCAGCCGAGGCATCGCCCTGAGGCGCGCCGCGATGACGCACCGCGCCGCGATGACGCACCGCGCCGCGATGACAGCCCCCACGGCCGCAACCCTCGCCGCTCCTAGCCTTCGCCGGCGGCGAACCTTGCCAAAAGCGCGGAACGCGCCCCTCCGGAGGCGCGCGCCGCGTGGAAGCATCGATTGGATTCCGCGTCAGCGGCCGAGCACGAGCAGCTGGTTGATCAGCTCGTCGGTGGTCGTGATCACGCGGCTTGCCGCCGAATAGCCCGTGCTCGCGAGGATCATGTTGATGAACTCCTGCGAGAGGTCGACATTCGACAGCTCGAGCGCGCCGCCCACCAGGCGGCCGGTACCGAAGTCGCGCGGCTTCGCGACGAGCGGCGTACCCGAGTTCGGGCCCGTGCGGAACAGGTTGTCGCCCGAGTCGACCAGACCCTCGGGGTTCGAGAACTTGGCGAGCGCGATCTGGCCGATCGTGCGGGTGAGGCCGTTCGTGAACGAGCCCGAGATGCGGCCGTCCTCGCCGATCGAGAAGTTCGACAGCGTTCCGATGGACGAGCCGTCCTGGAACACCGCGGCCAGGTTCGAGGCGCTGTCGGTCAGGCTCGACACCGCGTCGGCGCCCGAGTTGAAGTCCATGTTCACCGTAAGCGGGCTGACCGCGCCGTTGGTGCGCGTGATCGAGAACGCCTGGTTCGAGGCGAAGGTGAAGCGGCCGCTCGCGTCGAAGGTGACCTCGCCGAGGCCGATCAGGCGCGACGCGGCGTCGTTGTCGTTCGACTCGGCCATGAACTGCCAGGTCGTGCCGCCCGAAGCGCTCGTTTCCTGCAGCGTGAAGGTGAGGTCGATCGTGAGCGGCGTGCCGAGCGAGTCGTACACCACGAAGCTCGTGCGCACGCTCTCGCCGTTCGCGGCGCCCGTCTTGGTGAGGACGAGCGGCTGGCCGCTGCCCGAGCCGGGCGTGCCCACCACGAAGTCGGCGGTCTCGAGACCGAGGTCCTGCACCGTGCCCTCGTTGCCCGTGATCACCAGTTGGCCGCCCGCGTTGATCGTGACATTGCCGCCGAGGTTCGAGGCGTTGCCGACACTCGAGCTGTCGAGGCCGAGCACATCCTCGAGGAAGTCGGTGAACTCGCCGAGCGTGGTGCCGAAGCCGTCGGCGCCGCTGACCGCGCCCGCGCTGAACGCGAAGGTCTTCGAGCCGAGGTCCTTGCCGCCCTTCTCGACGCCCGAGATGGTGATCGTCTTCGGATTGACCGAGCTGTCGAAGGCGAGCACCGAGCCGCCCGCGCCGTCCGACATGTAGATGTCGGTCGCGGTGAGGTCGGTGTTCGCGTCGACGGGGATGGTCATCGCGGCATCGGTGAACCACGCGCGGCCCGTGTGCACCGAGCCGGTGGTGCCGACGGCGCCCGAGGCGTTGAGATTGCCGTTGAAGATCACATTGCGGCTCGCCTCGGCGAGCGTGAGCGTGCCGACCGGCACCGAGAGCGGCACCAGGTCGCCCTCGATCACATTGAACTGCTCGTCGACCGAGAAGCCCATCACGCGGGCGCCCGACTGCGACACGAGCTCGTTCTGCGGGTTGCGCACGAAGTTGCCCGCGCGGGTGAAGTGGCGCGTGCCCGCGACATCGACGATGAAGAAGCCGTCGCCCTCGATCGCGACATCGGTCGCGACGCCCGTGGCGCCGATCGCGCCGTTGTTGAAGTTGCGCTGGGTGCCCGCGACCGTCACGCCGAGGCCGATCTGGCCGGGGTTCGTGCCGCCCGTCGCGCCGCCAGGCGCGGTGCCGAGCGAGAAGTTGCGGCTGAAGGTCGGGGTGAACTGCATCCGGTTCGACTTGAACGCGGTGGTGTTCACATTGGCGATGTTGTTGCCGATCACATCGAGGCGGCGCGAGTTCGAGATGAGTCCCGACAGGCCGGTGAAGAGTGCGGTGGTGCTTGCCATGGTGGTTGCTCCTCGCGGAAGTGCGTCAGGCGCTGGCCCGGCGCGAGAGTGTCAGTGATTCGAGCTGCTCGGCGATCTCGCGCGGCGGAAGCGCGCGGGGGCCGAGCGGACGGTGCGTGAAGGTCGCCGACTCGCCGCGGATGGCGATGGCGGAGTCGACCTCCTCGAAGACGAAGTCGTCGCGCGTCTCGAGCCTCTCGAGGCGTCGGGAAGCGATGTCGGCGATGAATGCGCGTCCTTCGGCGACCACGACCGCCCTCTGCGAACCGCGTGCCTGCGCAAGATCGAGCGCACGCGCGACCTGCGCCAGGGTGGCCGCCTCGAGGGTGGCGCCGTCGGCGAGCTCGGGCTCGCGCCCGCTCTCGACATCGCCCGTGCGCGCCAGGCTCAGGAGTTCGGTGAACCCGCCGTCGGCGGCCGACACGCGGCCGCGCGAGGGACCCGTCGCAGTCGGCCGGACGGCCGGCTCGAGACGACGGAGAAGTTGGCGGGGATCGATGGTCATGGTCGGTGTTCGTGGTGCGATTGCTGCGCTCGGCGCGCAGGATCAGCCGCCTCCGCCACCCGAGCCGCCGCCCGAACCATCGCCGCCACCCGAGCCGCCACCGCTGCCCGAGCCGCTGCCGCCGTTGGTTCCGCCGCTGCCGCCCGTTCCGCCTGTGCCGCCCGAGCCTCCGCCCGTGCCGCCGCCCGTGCCCGTGCCCGGCGCAGGCTCGGCGTCGATGTACTCGACATTGTCGATCGGGATGATCCAGCCGGTCTCGAGGATGAGCGCGATCTCGTCGCCCGTGCGCGCCACGCTCTCGACCTTGCCGCCCACGCGCTGCGCGTCGGCGGTCATGCCCGCGATGCGCTTGCCGATCAGGTTGCCCGCGCTCGCGAGCTGGTTCTGGAACACGATCGACTCGAGCTGCTCGCCGAGCTGGATGTCGCTCTCGATCGAGCGGATCGAGTTCAGCTGCTGGAGCAGCGCCGAGGAGTCGTTCGGCTTGAAGGGGTCCTGGTTCTGGAGCTCGGTGAAGATGATCTTGATGAACTCCTCGCTCGAGAGCTCGTTGAAGCGGCTCGTGGTGCCCGAGACCGCTGCTCCGCCTGCAAGTCCGTTGATCGCGCTCATCGGTCGAACTCCTTCATGCCGCGGGGCTCAGCCCGCGCGGCGCATGGCCTCGCGCTCGAGCACGCCCGCGAATGCGCGGGTGCCGGCAGCGCCTCGTGTCTCCGCACGCTGGCGGGAATCCGCGGGGTCGCCATCGCGGCGTCCGCGGCTCTCGCCACCCGCGGCATCCTGCCGCGTGCCCGTGCGCTCGCCGCGGTCGCCGCGGTCGCGCGCATCGGTCCCGTCGTGGCGGGCATCCCCCGTGGAGCCCGCCGTCGGCACTGCGCCCGCCTCGTGGCCACGCGACGGTCCGTGCACCGAGAGGCGCTCGACCGACAGGCCTTGGGATTCGAGTCGTTCGCGAAGCATGCCGAGGTTCATCTCAAGCAAGACCCGTGCCTCGGGGGTCGCGGCCGTGAAGTCGGCAACAACTGCGCCCTGCGACACCTGCATCTGGATGCGGAGCTGGCCGAGCGCGGGCGGCTCGAGGCGCATGGTGATGGCGCCTCCGCGCTGGTTGGCGAGCACTTCGACGCCCTTGGCGGCAAGCTGCGCTGGCGCGGGCGTGCCCGCATCGACGGTGCGCGCGAGGTCGGCGGCAAGGCCGCCTGCGGCATTCCCTGCGCGGGCCGCGGCCGAAACGGTCGCTCCGAAGGTGGTGGCGGCCACGGTCTGGCCGGGGGCGGTCGCGCGGAGCGCGTCGAACGGCGCGGCGGCGTCGACCGAGGCGCCTGTGCGCTCGATGGCGCCGCGGGCTCGGTCGCGGGCGATCGACGCCTCGACATCGGCGAGGCGTCCGTCGGCGGCGGTCGCGGGGCGCGCTGCGGCGTCGCGGATCGCGGCCTGCGCCGAGGCGAGCAGACGCGCGAGCGGATCGCGCGGGTCGATCGGGCGGCTGGTGTTCGATGTGCTCGTGGCGTTCGCGGCGCTCGTCGCATCGGCGTCGGCGTCTCGCGCGTCCTGCGCGTCGGCAGCCGCAGCCGCCGATGCGGTCGCCGTGGAAGCGGCAGAGGATGCGCTCGTGGCGCCGTTCGTCGAGCTCGGCTGCGCGGCCTGCGCCGCGTCGTCGGCGCTCGCGGCGTCGACGCCTGCATCGGTGCCCGCCGCAGGCTTCGCCACCAGGTCGGTCGGAAGCGACGCGTCCGCGCCGCTCGCGCCAACGGCGCCCGCATCGGCCTTCGGCGCGATCGCGTCGGCTCCGGCGTCATCGGCGGCGCTGTCGGTCGGCAGGCCGGGCACCACGGGCGTCGCGATCGGTTGGGTATTCACGGCGCCTGCATCGGGCGACACGGTCTGCGCGTCGCCCGCGTTCATCGAAGCAGCCGCGTCGTCCGCGCCTGCCTCGGGCTTCGTCTCGGCCGCATCGGGCTGCGCACCGTCGGCGGATGGCGCGGTGCCCTCGCCAAGCGGCGCGTCGTCGGAAGGCTTCGTGCCATCGACGGGCGCGGTCGCGGCTCCGTCGGTGGCGTCGCGGCCGTCCTCGGTCTCGGGTGCGGGTGCTGCGTCGTCGCGCGCATCGGCGCGGCGCGCCGCCTGCTTCGCGTGCCCAAGCGCAAGTCCGGGGTGGTCGTCGCCATGGCCGCGCGCCAGGCCCCTGCCCTTCGCGCGACGCAGTTCGTCGCCGAAAGTCGGCGTGGAGCCGGCGTCGCCCGCGGCGTCAGACCTTGAGAGGTCCGTTGCTGGTCGGGCCAGCGGGCTTCGCGCCGCCTTCAGGCTGGGCGCGGGCAGGTTCGGCGGGAATGTCGGCAGTTTTGGCGTCATCTGGGCGTCCTGCGCCGAGCTCGCTCTCGAGACCGAGCCGGCGGAGACGCTCAAGCAAATCGGTTGCCACCTTCGCCTCGTCCTCGCCCTTGAACGCCTTGAGCAGGTTCGCGGACTTCGCGGGGTTCATCGCGTCGAGGTAGGTCACGGCCATGTCCTCGCGGCCCGACTTCACGAGCTCGAGGATCCACTCCTTGCCCTGCTTGGGCGGCATCGCCTCGAGCAGGCGCACGGCCTTGCGGAACTGCTCGTCGATCGCGCGGGCCTTCTCGTCGGCGATCGACTTCTCCCACGAAGCCTGGCGCTCGCCGAGCTTGCCCTCGCGCGCGGCCACGCCCTGCTCGCGCTCGGTGAGCTCGGCCTGCATGCGCCTGCGCTCGTCCTCGAGCGCGCGAATCGCAAGCGCCGCGCGCTGCTCGAACCGCTCGCTCGACACGATCTGCTCGGAGCGCGTCATCGGCACCTCGAGCAGGCGTCGCTCCTCGCTCGCGAGGCGCACGGCCTCCGCCTCCTTCGCGGACTCCTCGCCCGCGAGGCGCTCCTCGTCGGCCACCGTGCGCGCGAACATGTCGCGCACGCGGTCGACGCGCTCGCGGTTCAGCCGCCCCGTGGCGCCAAGACACGCGATGAAGCCCGCGAAGGCCAGCAGGTTCGCGAATGCCAGCACCGTGAACAGCCTCATCATCGACTTCATGCCGCCGCTCCTTCCGCATCGCGCGCGTGCCGCGCGATGTTCGCCGCGAATTCATCCAGGTTGTCGAGCTCTCGTCCCGCCTCTTCGGCGCGGTGCGCACCGTCTTTGCCGACAGAATTTGTCATATGCGTGTGGGCAGTGTACGA
>JBJTOV010000299.1:0-5180 GCA_046074745.1 Planctomycetota bacterium
CTGGGCATCGAGGTCGGTGAGGATTGCGTCGAGGTCTTTGGCGAGGTCTTTGGCGAGGTCTTCGGCGAGGTCTTCGGCGAGGTGTTCGGCGAGGTGTTTGCCGGGGTGTTTGGCGAGGGTTTTACGAGTGCTCCGACGAGGAATCTTGCGATGCGTTCGGTCTGGAGCCTGGTGCGCTCAGCGATCTGACCTCGGCCCGCTCGATAGTCAGCCTGATGGTCAGCCCGACGGCCCGGCGCCGATGTCCCGTCCGACGGGTCGCGTGGTTCCGCGCGGCGCGCGCGGCGGGGCGTCCAGTGTCGCAGATGCGGGGCGCGATTCCAACGGCTGCGCGGCGTCGGGTTGCGAAATCACCGGCTCGGCCGCCGATTCGGACGCGCGCGAAGGTTCGGCGTCCTCGAACTGCCGCGACAGCTCGGCGGCCTGCGCCGACTTCGCGGCGAAGAGACGCGCCGTGGGCAGCAGCGAGATGTCGCGCAGATACGCAAGTCGCGGCCGCTCGCCCGCGACATCGACGATGCAGTCGAACGCGGCGAGCGGCGGCGCGTCGGCCGTGCGGACGGGTTCTCCGCCTTCCTCGGCGCGCACGAGCCGCGCCTCGACGCGGATCCGCCACGCGGTCGAGCGATGCGTGACGAGCGCGGCGACCGCCGCATGCTCGGAAGGGGTCATGATGCGACGCGTCACGAGCCACGCCGTCGACGCGCGCTCCTCGGCGTCGAGCGTGTCGCGGACATCGGCGATGCGCGCGGCGCGATCGGGGCCGATCGCCTCGAGCGCGGCAACTACGCGGCGGTCGGCGCGCGCGATGTCGAGCCGCGGCGGCGCAAGCCCGCCTGCGAGCAGCGTGCACTGGTCGAGCACCGCGAGCATGTCCTCGGTCGACACGCCGCGCTCGACGAGGAGCCGCGCGAGCGCGCCATCGTCGGAGGGCGGGCTCTTCGCGGCCGCGCGAGCGGCCTGCTCGAGCACCTCGCGGACGGCGTCGTCGAACGCTGCGAGCGCGGCCTCGGCGCGATCCTCGCCCTCGAGGCCCGACGCGGAGACGAGGTCGATGCGTGGCGCGCCGCGGCCGTCGACGAGCGGCTCGCGCGCATGCACGGTGAACAGGGCGACGAGCGAAGGCGCGCCCTCTGGGCCAGCGGCGTCGCCGCTCGCGAGGTCGCTCGTCGATCGCAGCGCGCCGAGCGACGCCTCCAGCGCTTGCCCGCGCTCGCCCTCGGCGGCCAGCGCGGGGGTTCCATCGACGGACGCCAGCGGCCGCGCGGCGCGCGCGGCCTCGAGAAGCGACGCCACGCCCGCGTCGAGCTCCGCCGCAAGGCGCGCGATCGCCTCGTCGCCCGCCTCGTTCAGGTCGAGCTTGGCGCCTTCGCTCGCCGCGAGAAGGTCGCCCTCGACCGGCGCAAGCGTGACCTCGACCGTGCCTGCATCGGTGGACAGCTCGAGAAGCGCGCGGTCGAGCTTCGGCGCGGCGCCAGCGAGGATCTCGAGGCGCTGCGCGGCGATCAGTTCGGCCGCCTGCGCCACCCCGTCGAGCGCCGCCGCGCGCAGCGCGCGCTCGGACTGCGAGGCGCGCGACGCCGAGGTCGCGGCGCGCGCGGTGAAGATCGCGCCCGTAGCCACGAGGATCGCCGCACCGACCACGACGAGCACGGCGAGCAGCACGAAGCCGCGGCGCATCGGACGGCGGGCGCTCATGGTTCGCGCTCCTCGCGCAGCCGCCGGATGGCGAGCGGATCGATGCGCGGCGCGCCTGCGATGCGGAACACGCGCGTGCGGTCGGCGGCGCGCTGGACCGCAGGATCCGCGCCGAAACGGCCTGAATCCTCGGGCGCGCGAGATGGCGAGGATTTCATGCGCGAGGAATTCAGGCTCGAGGACTTCAGGCTCGAGGACTTCATACTCGAGGAATCCGCCAGTGGCGCATCGCTCGAGGATTCATCGCTCGGGGACTCATCGCTCAGGGACTCATCGCTTCGAGATTCATCGCCCGCGGAAGCACCACTCAAGAATTCATCGTCCGCCGCAACGCCCCGCTCGAACCACAGCGACACCTCGATGAGCGCAGGAAACCGCTCCGCCTCGGCGCTGTCGAAGGAGTCGGTCCAGCCTCCGTCGTCGAGGTAGCGAACGCGCATCGCGCGCACGGGCGCGGGCAGTTCGTCGCGCAGCGTGCCGCGCCTGAGCACGATGCGGCGCGCGGCCGCGTCGAACTCGATCCGCACCGCGCTGCGGTCGGAGAGCAGCTCGTCGCGCCCTTCGCCAAGGCCGACCGCGCAGCGCACGAGCGCGACCGACGATTCGTTGCCCGACACGCCCGCGCCGAGCCGCGCATCGTCGACCACCGCGGCCGCGCACGCGCGTCCGAGCTCGGAGAACACCGCGTCGGCCGTCTCGAGCTCGGCCGCCGAACGCGCGAGCCGAGCGCGCACATCGCCGAGGTTCGACGCGAAGATCGCGATCGCCGCCACGAAGGCCGCCGCGATCGCCACGCCGACGATCGCCTCGAGCAGCGAGAAGCCGCGCCGCGCGCGCCTCATGGCCGCGCTCCCGATTCCGCGCGCCGCGCGAGATCGACCAGTCGCTCGGCCACCGCGAGCACGGTGCGGTCGGTCGCCGTCGCATCGCGCACCGTGGCGCGTACGCGCGCAAGCGTGGACGCGCCGCCATCGATCACTTCGATCGAAACGGCGAGTTCGGAGTCGCTCTCGGAAGGTTGCTCGTCGCCGAGCTCGCCCGCGCTCAGCAGCCCCGCGTCGACCTCGGCGAGCCTGCTTTCGGCAAGGTCGGCTGCGCGCGCGCGCAGGTCGGCGCGGCGAACGCCGTCGGTCGCGCTGCGCAGCGCCGACATGGTGAAGCTCGCCGCGGCCGCGAACAGCGCGATCGCGAGCAGCAGTTCGAGCAGGATGCCGCCCCGCCGCGGCCGCATGCGTCGCCTTGCTGCGTTGCAGGTGGGCGGCGGCATCGTGCGCTCACCTGCCCGCGTCGGCGGGCATGTCGAAATCGGGACGGACGGGCGCCGCAGGCTGCGGCTTCGGCTCGTCGGACGGACGCGGACGCCCGGTCGCGCGGTCGATGAGAAGCGACCGCTGCACGCCCGCGACATTGCGCAGCATGAGGACAGGCGCCACGATCGCGGTGCCGTCGGGCAGGAAGATCGCGAGCACCTGCGCGGGCCGTGCGACGCCGCCGTCCATGGCATCGAGCGCGGCGAAGGTGTCGGTCTCGGCCGCCGACTCGGCGGCGGCATCGAGCGCGTCGCCCATTTCGTCGGACGGAACATCGTCCTCGAGCCAGAGCTCGACGCCTGCGGGGAGATCCATGTCGGCCCAGTTCGCCGCGATGGCTGCGTCAACCGCGTTGGCGCCCGCGCCACGCTGCGGGCGGTCGGACTCCTCGGAACGCGCCGATCCGCCGCGCTCGGGAAGCAGCTCCTCCATCCAGCGCGCGCGGATCGTGCTTCGTCCCGCGTCGCTCGTGGCCACGACCTCGACGGGGCGGCCTTCCTCGCGCGCCGCGGCGCGCGCCATCACAAGCTGCATCGCCAGCTGATCCTCGGCGTTGTCGAGCTCGCGGCCGCCGAGCCACCCGAAGGTCCACGGCACCGCCACCGCGGCGATCGCGATCACGATGGCGAGCGCCGCGAGGATCTCGACGAACGAGAGCCCGCGCGCGCGGCACATGATCTGGTTTCGCCTCGATCGCAAGCGTCGGATCCTTCCTTCGCGCTCATTCGTCCGCGCCCGCGGGCGCGCAGCCTTCGACTCTCACGCATGGTCTTGCGCTGAACGCCTCGCGCTGATCAAGTCGCGCTGATCGTCTCGCGCGCGACGCGTGCTCCAACGCTGTCGCGCGATGCGGGAATTCGCCCCGCTCAGCCGCCCGTCGAGGCGCCGCCCGCGCCGCCGCCCGAACCACCGCCGCCCGAGAAGTCGCTGAAGTCGTCGTTGCCCGACTCCTTGCGGCCGTCGTGGTTGGTGATGTCGTCCTCGGTGCCCTCCTGCCCATCGGGGCCGACGGACACGATGTCGAAGTTCGCGCCTTCCACGATCGTGCTCGGCGCGCGGAAGATCCACGGGTTGCCCCAGGTGTCCTTCGGCTTCGGCTCCTTGAGATACGGGCCGCCGTACTTCGCCTTGTCGTCTTCGTTGCCGATCGCGTCCTTCGACCAGAGGACGGCCAGGCCCTCCTCCTCGGTCGGCCAGCGCTTCACCTCGACGCGGAAGGTCTCGAGCGCGTTCTCGAACGCCTGCAGCTGCGCGCGCACGAGCTTGAGGTCGGCCTTCTCGCTGGCGCCAAGCACATTGACGAGCACGAGGCTGCCGATCGCAAGCAGGATGCCGATCACGATCAGGAGTTCGAGGATGGTGAAGCCGCGGCGCGCATGGGTTCGCATGAAGGAGCTCCTGTGGAGGGGCCAATCCTAACGCGTCCGCGACGCACGCGGGCAGGGATCGGCGCGGTGCGGGGCTTATCGGCCCGCATGGGCGCAGCGCGGCGTGCGGGCGAGGCGCGGGCTGGCTCAGAGTTGCGACGAAAGCTGCATCATCGGCACGACGAGCGCGAGGAAGATGAACATCACCACCGCCGCGATGACGAGCAGCATCGCGGGCTCCATGAGCCTGAGCAGCGTGGACAGCGCGCGGTCGATTCGCGCCTCGAGCGTGTCGGCGAGGCGCACGAGCACCGACGGAAGGTTGTTCGCGCTTTCCCCGACCGCGATCATCTCGACCACATCCTCGGCGAAGAGGCCGCTTTCCTCGAGCGGCTTCGACAGCGGTTCGCCGTGGCGCACCGCCTCGGCGCTCCGGGCGAGCGCGTCGGCGAGCACGGGGTTTCCCGCCGAACTGCGGGCGATCTCGAGGGCCTGCAGCATCGGGATCCCGTTCTCGAGCAGCGTGCCGAGCATGCGTGCGAAGCGCGCCACGGCGATCGACGCGAGGAGTGGCCCGAGGAACGGAAGCCGCAGCACCCGGCGCGCCGCCAGCGCGCGCACGCGGCCGCTGCGCGCGCAGGCGAGCAGCGCGAGCACGCCGCCGAGCACCAGGCCCGACGAGAGCACGGGGTGCGCGGTGAACACGCGGCTCGTCGCGAGAAGCATCGTGGTCGCGAGCGGCAGTTCGGGCATCTTCGCGAAGAAGTCCTCGAACTTCGGCACGAAGAAGACGAGCGCCGCCACC
>JBJTOV010000300.1:0-6498 GCA_046074745.1 Planctomycetota bacterium
CTGCTCGACGAGCCGCGCGAGGGCCGCCGCCGCGGATTCGCGGCGTGCGTGCGGCAGATCGCCGCCGAACGCCGCCACTTCGGGCGACACCTCGACTTCCTGCTCGAGGTGGGCGAGCTGCGCAACGCGCTCATCCACAACCGCTTCGGCGTGGCCGAGTACATCGCCGTGCCCACCGACTCGACGGTGCGCCAGCTCGAGGCGATCGACGACGAACTCGCGCGACCCGTGCTGCTGCGATCGCTTGCCGCGCGCGAGGTCGTGACGGTCGACGCGCGCGACCGCGTGGGGCGCGTGCTCACGCTCGTCCGCGACAAGGGATTCGTGCGCTTTCCCGTGAAGGTCGACGGCCGCATCGCGGCGCTCCTCACCTCGAGCGGCATGATGCGGTGGATCGCCTCGCACGACCTCGATGTGTGCGCGTTCCCGCCGGGGGCGCAGGCGAGAGGCGACGACGCCGCGAGAGCCGCCGCCGCGAGAGGCACCGCCGCCGCGAGGTCCGCGCTCGACGCGACGGCGCCCGCCGGCGACAGCGAGCGCATCATCTGCACCATCGCCTCGGTGAGCGTGGGCGAGGTGCTCGCACGCGACCACCGCAAGGACGAGTTCGCGCTCGTCTCGCGCGACACGAGCGCCGACGACGCGCTGTCGCGCTGGGCGCGCAATCCGCGCCTCGAGGCCGTGATCATCACCGAGCACGGCCGCGCCGACGAGACGCCGATCGGCATCGCGACGGCGACCGACCTGATCAAGCTGCTCGGCAAGCAGTAGCGCTACGCGCGCCCGAACCTGTCGCGGATGCGGTCGCGCACATCGTCGAGCGCGGCGAGGCGCGCGCGCTTGCCGTCGTCGAAGAGCGGCATCTGCCCTTCGCCCTCCGCGAGGCGGCTGGCGACGAAGCCGCAGAGACGGACGGGGCGCCATCGCGTGCGCGAGAATTCGCCGAGCAGCTCGCGCGCGAGCACGCGCAGCTCGTGCGTGTGGTCGGTGGGCACCGCGAGCGTGCGCGCGTGCGTGTGCGTCTCGAAGTCGCTGAAGCGGATCTTGACCGCGACCGTCTGCGCCGACAGGCCCTTCGCGCGCAGGCGGCGCGCCACCTCGTCGGCCTGCTCCACGAGCCGCGCCTCGACCTCGGGAACCGTGCAGAGGTCGGAGGCGAAGGTCTCTTCCTCGCCCACCGACTTGGCCACGCGGTCGACGGCGACCTCGCTTTCGTCCTCGCCGTGCGCAAGGCGGTGCCATGCGCGGCCCGAGTCGCCGAAGTCGCGCGCGAGCTGCGCCTCGCCCGCCCGCTGCAGGTCGGCGAAGGTGCGGTAGCCGAGGCGATGCATCGCCGCGGCGGCGACGGGACCGACGCCCCACATGCGCTCGACCGAAAGCGGCGCGAGGCGCGCGGCCAGCCCCTCGCGCGGGATCTCGACGAGCGCGTCGGGCTTCTCGAGGTCGCTCGCGATCTTCGCCAAGAACTTGTTGGGCGCCACGCCGACCGAGCAGGTGAGTCCGAGCTCCGCGCGCACCGCGGCGCGGATCGCCTCGCCGATCGCGCGGCCCGTGCCGAAGAGCGCGAGCGACGCCGTGACATCGATGAACGCCTCGTCGAGGGCGAGCGGCTCGATCTCGGGTAGTAGCGCGCGAAGATGGCGCGGATCGCCTGCGACGCCGCGGCGTAGGCCTCGAAGCGCGGCTTCACCACCAGCGCGTGCGGGCAGAGCCGCATGGCCTGCGCCATCGGCATGGCGCTGCGGCAGCCGAACGCGCGCGATTCGTAGCTGGCGGCGCACACCACGCCGCGCCCGCCCGTGCCCCCTACGAGCACGGGCTTTCCGCGCAGCGCGGGATCGTCGCGCTGCTCGACCGACGCGTAGAACGCGTCCATGTCGACATGCAGGATGGTGCGCTGCGCCGCGGGCACGCCGTCACCGCGCCGTGCCCGCCTCGGCGTCCCACGCGAAGAGCCGCGCGGCGTCGGGGCGCGACTTGATGCGCCCGAGGTCGGACAGCTGCTCGATGGTCGACTGCCAGCGCTGGACGCGCATGCCGCCGAGGCCGATGCGACGCGTCTCGTCGTTCTCGATGAGCGCGCGCTGCTTCTCGGCGCCGAGATCCATCGCTTCGACGCTCATCGCGGCGTTCAGGCCCGCCATCGTGCGGTTGAACGGCTTCGGATCGTCGAGATACGCGCGCCAGCCCGCGGCGCACGCGCGCACGAGCGCGGCGCAGGTGTCCTTGTTCGCCTCGTAGTAGCCGCGCGTGGTCGCGACCACCACATTGTACGGATCGAACCCCGATTCCCCGAACATGAACAGGCGCGTCTTCACGCCCTGCAGCTCGAGCGACACGGGCTCGCTCGTGATGAAGCACTGCTGCGCGAGCTTCGGATCGGCGGCGAAACCCGCGAGATTCGAGCTGTAGGGGACGAGCCGCAGCCTCCCCTCGGGATACTGCTTCGACAGCCACGCGAACTCGGCCAGCCCCTGCTCGACCGACACCGTGGCGTCCGACTGCCAGAGCTCGCCGAGCGACCGGAACGGCGACGACTCGTGCACCATGATGCCCATCGGGTTGAACTGGTAGACCGCGTAGAGCGCGACGAGGTCGCCGCCCTGCTCGGCGAGCTCGATGACCTGCGTTCCCGCGATGGTGGCGAACTCGACCTTGCCGCTCGCGACGAGCTGCGGCGCCGGGACGCCCGGACTTCCCTGCACGAGCTCGACCTCGAGGCCCTCGGCCTGGAAGAGCGCCTTCTGCTCGGCGGCGTAGAAGCCGCCGAACTCGGGCTCGGCCACCCAGTTGAGCTGCAGCTTCACCTTCTTCAGGGCGGGCGTCGCGGCCCCTCCCTGCGCGACATCGGTCGACATGCCCGGATCGTTGCCCGAGCACGCGGCGAGCAGCGGGAGAAGCGCGAGGAGGCACGCGGGCAGGCTGGGTGCGTTCATGGCTGGAGTGTAAGGTACGGGCCGCACGGCGCACCGATGGAGCCTCGGACCGATTCAACCTTCGCCCTCGATCTCCACGCGGTTTCGCGCGTGTTCGGCGGCGTGGCCGCGGTCGAGGCCGTGGACCTCGCGGTGCCGGCGCGCTCGTTCACCGCGCTGGTCGGGCCGTCGGGATGCGGCAAGACCACGCTGCTGCGCATGATGGGCGGGCTCGACGAGCCGAGCGAAGGCACGCTGCTCCGCGCGCGGGGCGACGCGGGCTTCTGCTTCCAGGAGCCGCGGCTGCTGCCGTGGCGCACGCTTGTCGAGAATGTGGCGCTTCCGCTCGAGCTCGCGGGCGTGGCCAAGGCCGAGCGTCGCGCGCGCGCGGCCGAGGCGCTCGCGATGGTGCGGCTGTCGGACGCGCAGTCGCGCTTTCCGCACCAGCTGTCGGGCGGCATGCGCATGCGCGCGTCGATCGCGCGCGCGCTGGTGGCGCGCCCGCGGCTCCTCCTGCTCGACGAGCCGTTCGGCGCACTCGACGAGGTGACGCGCCACGAGCTCGACGCCGAGCTGCGCGCGCTGTGGGAACGCGAGCGCTTCACCGCGGTGATCGTCACGCACTCGATGCCCGAGGCGGTGTTCCTGGCCGAACGCGTGGTGGTGTTCTCGCCGCGGCCCGCGCGCATCGTGGCCGACATCGCGACGCCCGCCGCTCCGCGCAGCGAGCGCTTCTGGACCGACCCTTCGCTCGGCGCCTGCGTGCGCGAGGCGAGCGACGCGATGCTCGCGGCGATCTCGGAGGCGCGGCGATGAGCGCGCGGGCGACCGGCTTCGCCGCGCGCACGCTGCCCCCCGTGCTCGCCGTCGCGGGCGCCGTCGCGCTGTGGGCGCTCGCCAAGTGGGCCTTCGGCATCAAGGACTTCATGCTGCCCTCGCCGAAGGGCGTGCTCGACGCGTTCCTCGCCGATCCGAAGCCGTTCCTCACGGGCTGCCTCGAGACGGCGACGAGCGCGCTCGCGGGCTTCGCGATCGCCGCGACGGCGGGCATCGTGCTTGCGAGCGTGCTGTCGCTGTCGCGCGCGGTCGAGCGCAGCGTGTATCCGCTCACGCTTCTCTTCCAGATGGTGCCGCTGATCGCGATCGCGCCGCTCCTCGTGATCTGGCTTGGATACGGACGGCCCGCGGTGGTGGCGAGCGCGGGAATCGTGTCGCTGTTCCCCGTGATCGCGAACGCGCTGCACGGCCTGCGCACGCGCGACCCGGGCCTCGACGAACTGTTCACGCTGCTCCGCGCGGGGCGGCTGTCGGTGTGGTGGAAGCTGGCGCTGCCGGGCGCGGTGCCCTCGATCGTGACCGGGCTCCGCATCGCCGCGGGCCTCGCGACCATCGGCACGATCTCGGGCGAGTTCATCGCGGGCGAAGGCGGCCAGCGCGCGCCGCTCGGCGTGATGATCCTGACGGCGCTGCGCAGCTTCCAGACCGACCGCGTGTTCGTGTGCGTGCTGCTGTCGGCGCTGGTCGGCTTCGCGGTGTTCGGCGGCGTGGCGCTTGCGAGCCGGCTGCTGCTCGGGCGCTGGATGCGCGCGGTCTAGCGGCCGTCAGGTGCGGAAGCCCGCGAGCGTTCCGCGGATCGCGGCGGCCTGCTCGGTCGCCTCGCTCGCCGATGCGGCGAGCTCCTCGCTGGCCGCGGCGTTGCCCTGCGTGGTCTTGTCGATGTCCTGCATGCTCGCGGCCACGCTGCGGATCGCGTCGCTCTGGTCCCTGCTTGCGCGGCTGATCTCGCCGAGCACCTCGGCGACCTGGCGCGAGCCGCCCACGATGCGCGTGAACACGCCCTCGACATCGCCGACGAGCTGCACGCCCTTGCCCGCGCGCGCGCCCGATTCCTCGATGAGCGCCGCGGTGTCGCGGGCGGCTTCGGCCGAGCGCATGGCGAGGCTGCGCACCTCCTGCGCCACCACCGCGAACCCGCGGCCCGCCTCGCCCGCGCGCGCGGCCTCGACCGCGGCGTTCAGCGCGAGCAGGTTGGTCTGGAACGCGATCTCGTCGATCACGCGGATGATGCTCGCGATGCGGTCGCTCGAGCTGCGGATGCCGTCCATCGCGCCCACGAGCTCCTTCATGCGCGCGGCGCCCGTGTCGGCGTCGGCGCGGGCGCGGGCGGCGATCTCGGTGGCGCCGCCCGAGCTCTCGGCGGTGCGCGCGACCATGCCCGTCAGCTCCTCGATGCTCGCGGTCACCTGCTCGAGCGTCGCGGCCTGCGCGCTCGCGTCGTTCGCGATCGTGCGGCTGGTGGCGTCGATGCTCGCGGCGCCCGTGGCGAGCGTCTCGGCCTGGCTGCGCACGGCGTCGACGCTGCGCGCGATCTTGGCGGCGAACGCGTTGAAGCTGCGCGCGAGCGCGCCGAGCTCGTCGTGGCGCGCGCCGTCGAGCCTGCGCGACAGGTCGCCCTCGCCCGACGCGATGTCCTCGAGCGCGGTTCCGACCGCCGACAGCGGACGAAGGATCGACCGCGTGATCAGCAGGGCGAACAGCGCGCTCAGCGCCGCCGCCACGCCGCCCGCCACGAGCAACCCCGTGGCGACGGATGCAGCGCGGCGCTTGGCCTGCTCGCTCTCGGCGGTCATCACGGCGACCGCGGACTTGTCGAGGTCCTCGACCGCGGCCAGCAGCGCCACCGCTGCGGTGCGGTACGCGCCCTCCGCCTCGCGGCGCGCGCGCGTCGCATCGAACAGGCCGTGCATGCGCGACTCGAACTGCGCGAACATGGCGCGGTAGCGCGCGGCCATCGTCACCGCCGCGTCGTCGGCGCACGGCCGGTCGAACGCGCCCGTCTCGAGCATTTCCTCCGAAGCCTCGCGCTGGAACGACAGGCCCTCGTCGACGCCCGCGCGGCACGACGCCTCGTCGGCGCCCGCGATGAACCGCTGCAGGTGGTAGAGGCCCGTGAGCATGCCGATGTTCGACCCCATGCCGCCGTCGGCCGCGGCCCACGACTTCGCGATGCCGCCGTTCCAAGTGAAGGGCGTGTCGGGGTTCTTCTCGATCTCCTCGACCTGCGCGTCGCCGATCTCCTCGATCGCGCGGCCGAAGGCCACGAACTCCGAGGTGGTCGCGTCGAACGCGGTGCGCGCGTCGACCCACGCGCGCTGCGCCTCGAGCAGCGTGCGCGTGGCGCCGCCGTAGGCCGCGTGCAGCGGCTCGAGCTCCTCGCCGCCCGAGCCGGGCCCCGCGGCCTCGACCGCCGCGAGCAGCCGCTCGGTCTCGTGGCCCGCCGACTGCACGGCGCGCGCATCGGCCGTTCCGCGCGCGAGCATGTCGGACACATGGCGCATTTCGGCGCCAACGCTGACGGCCGCGTGGGTCGAGTCGCTCGCGAGCGGCCAGGCCTCGTCGGTGACGCGGTGCACCGAGCCCCCCACCGACCGCAGCCCCCACCACGCGTACAGCGTGCAGGAAACTGCGAGGATTCCAAAGGTGGCGAAGCCGATCGAGAGTCGTGTCGAGATGCGCATGTCTGGTATCCGGTCAGAAGGCGATGGTGCAGCGGAGGGTGGCGACGAAGGCGTCGTCGATCGAC
>JBJTOV010000301.1:0-3627 GCA_046074745.1 Planctomycetota bacterium
TGCGCGAGGTGGGCGCGAACACGCAGGCGCTTCTTCACCTCGTGGTCGACTTCGTGCGCTTCACGGGCGAACTCACGCTGGTCGCGCTGCGCCTCGTGCGCGTTCCGCGGGGCCTGCGCCTGCGCGACACGCTGGCCGCCATGGCGCGCCACGGCACCGACGCGGTGCCCGTGGTCGGCCTGCTCGGATTCCTGATCGGCGCGATCATCGCGTTCCAGACCTACGACCCGATGGCGAAGTACGGCGCGAAGCTGCAGGTCGCGGATGTGATCGCGATCTCGATCATCCGCGAGCTCGGGCCGCTGATCACCGCGATCATCCTCGCGGGCCGCTCGGGCAGCGCGTTCGCCGCCGAGATCGGCACCATGAAGGTCACGCAGGAGATCGACGCGCTGCGCACCTTCGGCATCGATCCCGTGCGGTTCCTCGTGGTGCCGCGCGTGCTGGCCACCGTGCTGGTCACGCCGCTGCTCTCGGTGTGGGCGTCGCTGCTCGGCGTCGCGGGCGGATTCCTGATCCTCGGCCCCGAGGGCATCACGCTGAAGCAGTATCTCGTCGAGGTGCAGTCGGCCGTCGATGTGGGCGGCTTCCTGCAGGGCATGTTCAAGGCGGGCGTGTTCGCGCTGCTCGTGGCGATGATCGGCTGCATGGCCGGCCTGCGCACGGGGCAGGGGCCGGGCGCGGTCGGCCTGAGCACGACGCGCGCGGTGGTCGCGGGCATCGTGGCCATCATCCTCGCCGACAGCGTGCTCGGCACGTTCTTCTACACGCTCGGGATCTGACGCGATGCCTGCCGCCCCCACAACCCCGAGCCCCGCGCGCGAGCCCGCGATCTCGCTGCGCGGCGTGTCGATCGGGTACGACGGCCGCGCGATCGTCGAGGACATCGACCTCGATGTGCTTTCGGGCGAGATCCTGTTCGTGGGCGGCGGCTCGGGCTGCGGAAAGACCACGCTGCTCTCGTGCATGACCACGCTGCGGCCGCCGCTCGCGGGCTCGATCGTGATCGGCGGCACCGACATCGCGCGCGCCTCCGAGGAGGAGCTCGAGCGCGTGCGCCGCCGCTTCGGCGTGATGTACCAGATGGGCGCGCTGTTCGGCGGGATGGACCTTCTCGAGAACGTGCGTCTGCCGCTCGAGGAGTTCAGCACGCTCTCGCGCGCCGAGATGGACGATGTGGCCCGCGCCAAGCTCGGACTCGTCGGCCTCGGCGCGCACTGGATGAAGAAGCCGAGCGAGATCTCGGGCGGCATGCAGAAGCGCGCGGCCATCGCGCGCGCGCTCGCGCTCGACCCGCCGATCGTGTTCCTCGACGAACCGAGCGCGGGCCTCGACCCCGTCACCAGCGCCGACCTCGATGCGATGATCGTCGCGATCAACCGCATGCTCGGCACCACATTCGTCATCATCTCGCACGAATTGGCCAGCATCTTCGCGATCGGCCAGCGCTTCGCCATGCTCGACGGCGCGCGCCGCAGGCTGGTCGCGCTCGGACCGCCCGAGGAGCTGCGCGACCGCTCGCCCGACGAGTGGGTGCGCCGCTTCCTCTCGCGCACGCCGAGCGGCGAAGGGCAGCACGGCGAGGCACACGCAGCCAGGAGCACCGCATGAGCGCTTCCACGGAACTCAAGGTCGGTTCGTTCGTCATCGCCTCGGCGGCGCTCGCGCTCGGCGGCGTGATCGCGCTCGGGTCGGGGTCGCTCTTCAAGGAGACGGCGCTGATCGAGACCTCGACCACCGACTCGGTCGACGGCCTGCAGGTCGGGAGCCCCGTGAAGTACCGCGGCGTGCCGATCGGCGAGGTCGCGGCCATCGCCTTCGCCGACCGCTACTACCCCGACGAGATCGACGCCGACAAGTTCGACTTCGCGAGCCCCGTGGTGATCCGCATGAAGGTGCGGCTCGATGTGTTCGGGCCGCAGAAGACCGAGGTGTTCACCAAGGACCTCGAGTCGGGCGTGGCGCGCGGCCTGCGCGCGCGCATGTCGTCGGCGGGCCTGACGGGCGGGCTGTTCGTCGAGCTCGACCTCGTCGACCCGACGCTGTTCCCCGCGCGCGAGCTCGCCTATCGCGGCGATGTGCCGCATGTGCCGAGCGCGCCGAGCAAGCTGAACGAGCTGATCACGAGCGTGGAGCGCATCACGCGCAACCTCGCCGAGGTCGACTTCTCGTCGATCGGCTCGAAGCTCGCGACCACCATCGACGGCGTCGACGGCATGGTGCGCAACCGCGTCGACCCGATGATGGTCAGCGCGCGCGCGTTCATCGACGACCTCAAGGGCTCGAACGCGCGCATGAGGCAGATCCTCGACGATCCGTCGATCGAGCGCACCATGGCCGCGGTGGCGTCGCTGACTGGCGACCTGAGCGACGCGGTGCACCCGAACGCGCAGGGGTTGCGCGAGGGCCTGGCCGAGATCCCCACCTTGCTCAAGTCGGCGCGCGAGGCGTCGCAGAAGCTCGAGGCGCTGGTCGGCTCGCCGCAGGTGGCGCGCATCCTCGAGGGCCTCGAGGACACCACGGGCCGCCTCGGCCCCACGGTCGAGGAGTACCGCATGATCGGCGCGCAGGTGTCGGAGTTCCTCGAGCGCGAGAGCTACGAGCTGCGCCAGCTGATCGGCGCGCTGCGCCAGACCGCGCAGAACCTCGAGTCGCTGTCGGGCGCCGCGCGGCGCGACCCGGCGCAGGTGCTGTTCGGAAAGCCGCCCGCCCCGATCGATGCCCTTGCGCCTGCGGGGCCGGCCACGCCCGCCGCGCGCTAAGCACGCAGGAAGGAACCACGCCATGCTGCCGAACCACATGCCCCGAAACCCCGCGCGCGCGGCGCTCGCCGCAGCCCTCGCCGCAGCCCTCGCACTGTCCGCCGCGTCGTGCTCGATCTTCAACCGCGATGCGCCGAAGGGCGCGAGCTACATCCTGATGCCGCAGCCGGCCGCGCCAGCCGCGGGCGACCGCCTCGGCTCGATCGTGGTCGGCCGCTACGGCGCGATGCCGCCCTTCGACGGGCGCATGTTCCTCTTCCGCATGCCCGACCAGCGCTGGCGCAACGATCCGTACAACGGCTTCATCGCCGATCCCGCCGACATGCTGTGCGATCTGACCGCGCGCGCATTCGAGGACTCGGGGCGATTCTCGGATGTGGTGATCGAGGGCGCGGTGGTGCGCGTCGAGCTCGGCGCCGAGGGCGTGCTCGAGCAGTTCTTCGCCGACTACTCGGACCGCGCGAATCCCATGGCCGTGGTGCGGTTGCGCGTGTACATCGTCGATCGCCGCGGCGCGCGCAGCGAGCTGGTGGTGCAGACGGTGGGGCAGGCGCGCACGCCGATCAAGGGCGATGGTGCGGGCGCGGTGGCCGACGCGTTTTCCGCGGCCGCGGGCGAGGCGCTCGCACAGGTCGTGACGCAGCTGCCGAAGAGCATGCCCGAGGCGCCGAAGTCGGCGAAGTAGCGGGTTTCAGCGACGCACCTGCGGGCCGACCTCGCCTACCCTGTCCGCTTCATGTCGGCAGGGTCCTTCCAGCGTGTTGCCCCCCGCGACGACGCGCCGCGCTCCGTGGAGCGCGCCGTGCGTGCGCTCGCCGCGCGCGTGCGAAGCGCCTAGGCCGCGCCCGCGGGCGGATTCCTGCGG
>JBJTOV010000302.1:0-10598 GCA_046074745.1 Planctomycetota bacterium
GTCGACTTGCCCGAGCCGTTCGGGCCGAGCAGGCCGAAGATCTCGTGGCGGTCGATGTGGAAGTCGATCCCGTCGACCGCGCGCGCGGTGGCGCGCATCCAGAAGTCGCTGAAGGTCTTGGTGAGCCCGGACGCGTCCACGATGCGCTCGCCCGATGCGGCGGACGGCATGCGCGCGACGGCTGGGGAACCTGCGGGTGAGACGGTCATCGCTTCCTCGCTCCTGCGGGCCTTCGCCCGGGTCACATCTTTCCGAAGCCGCCCGACGCGTCGCGCTCGAGGCGGCGTCCGGGCCTGTCGATCATGATCTGCTCGCTGTTCGGCGAGTAGAACTGGCCCGCTTCCTTCGCGGCATCCGCGGCCTTGCGCCGCTGGATCTCGCCGTCGCGCCGCAGCTGCATCACCTCGTTCGAGCTGCGCAGCCGCAGGTTGATCATGCCAAGCAGGTCCGACGACGCGAACACCTCGGCCTGAGGGTTGTCGTAGACATCGCGCACCGCGTTGATCCACAGCTGACGCATGACCTGCGCCTTCGGTTCGGCGAAGCTCGCGGCCAGGCTCTCGACCCGCTTCGCCTCGCGCTCGAGCCGCGCGCGCATCGACGACTCGACCGACTTGGCGCGCTGCACGGTGCGCGACACTTCGCCGCCGATGTCGGCGCCCTCCATGCGAGCGCCGAGCCGCGCGAGGGTGGCCTCGGCGCCCGCCGCATCGCCCGATTCGAGCTTCAGCTCGTACTCGCGGATCATGGCGAGCAGCTCGGCGTACACCTCGCCGCCCGCCACCTGCGTGAGCATGGTCACGGCGTCCTGTCGGGCGCGCTCGACCACGGCCTTCGAGTTCTCGCGCGCGGTCTGCACCTCGCGCAGGCGGTTCACCACGGCGAACGGTGCGGTGCGCTCGAGCGCGCGGACCGCGGTGATCTCGAGCCCCATGCCGAGGCGGTCGAGCACGCGCTGCGCGTTCTCGCGCACCGACGGGCCGACGAGGTCGCGGGTGTCGGTGAACTCGGCCAGCGTCATCGCCGCAGCCGTCTCGACCGCGCCGCGGCGGATGGCCGCGCGCACGATGCTGTCGGCCTTCTCGGGCGCGGTGCCTTCGAGGAACTTCACGGCGTCCGAAACCACGAACTCGGCCTCGAGCTGCATGTGCACGATGTCGCCGTCTCGCGTGAGCAGCGAGCTGTCCGAGCCCGGCCTGATGCCCGCGTTCGGGTCGGCGGTGTCGAGCATTTCCTGCATGGTGCGGGCGGTCTCGCGGCCGCGCGCGAACGGATTCGGCCAGAACTCGCGGTCCATGCGGATCGTGTGGCGCTGCGGGAATCGCACGAGATCGCCCACGGGATAGGGCCAGAACGGCTGCAGGCCGGGCGAGAGCTGCTCCTCGCCGTCCTTACCCGCGATCGCACCGAACAGCGTCTTCACGCCCGTATCGCCCTCGGGAACCGACTGGAACCCCGAGAACACGAACATCAGGACGAGCGCCACGATGCCGACCTGGAGGATGCGGTACGAGAGCTTGAGCGCCTCGCCGAGCGAATGCGTCGCCGGGTCGAGCGCGTCGCGCATGCCCTCGGCGTCGCGGCGCGCGACATCGAAGCGCGCGCTCGCCGCGCGGCGCGGCGCGTCGGCGTCGGGCGAGCCGTCCGGACCGAGCGGTCCGTTCTCCTCGGTCATCGCTCGTCCCCCGCGGGCGTGGCGTCGGCCGACTTCTTCGGCTCGGGAATGCCCTTGCCGCCGACCTCGGACGAGAGGTCAAGCAGGTGGAACGGCGCGGTGGTGGTGTCGCCCACGAAGGTGGTCGAGCCGCGCAGGCCCGCCTTCAGCGCATCGATCCACGCAAGGAAGGTCGCGAGGTCCGAGTGCTGCTTCATGCGCTCGTAGTAGACGGTGGCTTCCTCGTTGCCCTTGGCCTCGATGCGCGCGGCCCACTGCAGCGCGAACGCGCGGATCGTCTCGACCTGGCTGGTCGCCTGGCTCTTCAGCGCCTCGGCCTGCGAGTTCGCCTTGGCGGCCTCGAGCTTGGCCAGCGTGTTCTGCACCTCGCTCATGCGCGAGAGCACGCTCACGGTCGTCTTCTGCGGCAGGACGACCTGCGAGATGCCCACCGAGATCGGCTCGATGCCGACCTTCTTCGAGCCCGCCACACCCGCGAGGATCGCCTTCTCGGCGTCCTCGAGGCGCGCCTTCGGGCCGACCAGCTCGTCGAAGCTGAAGCCGGCGACGGCCTTCACCGCGCCCGAGAGCGCCTGCTCGAGGTCCTTGCCCGCGTCGTCGAGCGAACCGCCGTAGCTCACGAAGAAGGCCTGCGCCTCCTCGTCGCTCTCCTTCACCTGCCAGAACAGGTAGGCCTGCACCACCACCTGCAGGCCGTCGCGCGTCGTGGTCTGCACCAGCGGGCTCTCGACGAACTGCTTGCGGCGGTCGATCTTCGTCACCGAGTCGATGAAGAAGGGCAGCTTGAAGTGCAGGCCGGCCTCGCGCTCGACGCCCGCAGGCTTGCCGAAGCGCGTGTGGATCGCGATCTCGTGGAAGTTGACGGTGTAGGTCGTGCTGTAGAGCACGAGCACCGCCACGATGGCGAGTCCGAGTGCGATGGCTGAGGTCTTCTTGTTCATGTCTGTCGTCTCGTCGTGCGGGCGGCGCGGCCGCCGCGGATCACTCGGTGGGTTCCTTCTTCTCCAGGTAGTCGGCCAGGTTCAGGCCCGAGGTGGTCTCCTGCATCTCGATGTCGAGACGCACGCGGCCGGGCTCCGGAAGAAGCATGTACTTGACGCGCACGCCCGAAAGGCCGTCGGCCAGCGCCTCCATGGTGCGGCGCGCGCGGTAGAGCTCGGGGTCGACCTGCCACGCCGACGCCTGCCCGAGCACCTCCTCGGTGACGGCCTGCGCGTCCATGAGCGTGGTCCAGCGCATGGCGCGGGCGTTCGAGATCACGCTGGCCGCCTGCGCGCGCGAGTCGAGCAGCACCTGCTCGAGGCGGGCGCGCAGCTCGTCGGCCTTGCGGCGGTCGTCGGCCGAACCCGACTTCGCACCCTGCTCGAGCCGCTGCAGCTCGCCGAGGTCCTTCACGAACCTGTCGGCCGCGGCCACATCGCCGACGAGCAGGCTGAGGTTGGTGTTGACGGTGCTCTGCGCGTCCTCGAGCTGCCGGCGGCCGTTCTGGCGCGCGATCGACAGCTCCTCGAACTTGCCGCCCTCCTTGCCGGGCGGGCGCAGGCGCGGAATGCTCAGGCCGACGACCTCGACGCCGCAATCGGCCGCGTCGAACGCGGCCTGCACGGCCTTGGCCAGCTCGTCGACCAGAGGCGCCTCGCTCGGGGGGGACAGCACCTCGTCGAGGTTGCGCGCGCTCATCGCGCGGGTGACCTCGCGCAGCGCGATCGACTTCAGCGCGCGCTCGCGCATGTCGAGCTCGCTGCGGCGGGCCTTCACATCGTTCGAGAATCCGAGGAACCGCGACAGCTCGCGGTCGCGCACGCGGTACTGCAGCACGATGTCGGCCTCGACCACGGCGAACTGGTCGGTCGCCTGCGCGGCGGCCTGCGCCTCGCCCACGCCGAGCGAGCCGAAGCCCTGCACGCCCGAGCCCGCGCGCGAGCCGGCGGCCACGAGGAAGAGGTTCGTGTTCTGGTCGACCTCGCCCGTCTCTTCGCCCCACACGATCAGATCGGCGGCGCCCACGGGCCGCACGAGCCCGAGCGGAAGGTCGCGCACGCGGTTCACATCGCGCACCACCGCGGTGTCGATCGGCCACGGAAGCTTGCCCATGGCCGAGCCTTGGTAGACCTCGCCCACGGGCGCGCCGAAGCGCAGGCGCATGGCCTGCTCCTGGGGCTGCACCACGACCAGCATCGTCAGTCCGAGCACCACCGCCACGCCGACCGCCGTCAGGCGCACGAAGTTCCGCAGCAGGAGCTGGTAGCCCCACGAGCTCGTGATGTCGAAGCCGAACTGGTAGTTGACCGCCTCGTTGATCGATCGCACGATCGAGTCGGGCGCGGCCAGCAGGCTGAGCAGGCGCGAGTCGAACGCGGGGCGCGGCGTCTCGCCCGCGCGGCGCGGGCGGTAGAGGTTGAGGAGGAACGCAAGCAGCGTCTCGGCGGCCACCGCGAACATGAACACGGCGACGCCGTACGCGATGCCGCGCAGGACGGGCTGACCCGTGTCGTCGGCCGATCGCAGCATCTCGAACACCGTGCCCACGCCGACCGCGAGCGACACCAGCGCGTTGCCCACCATCACGCCCGCGCCGCCGCGGAGGTTCGACCACGCGGGCTGCACGGCCATGCCCGCCACGAAGCGCGAGAAGATGAACGAGATCAACGCCGAACCGAACGCAACGGCCAGCTGCCAGCCCGCGGCGGTGCTGGTGCCGAAGGTGCCGAGGTCGGCGTTCGGGTCGCCCTCCTTGCCCATCCACCAGATCACGCCGGTGCCGAAACCAACGAGGAGCAGCGCGTAGAGGATGCTCATCGCGGGCATGAGCACCGAGCTCACGAGCCCGAGCCGTCGGCGCGCCACGCGGGCCTCGTCGGGAGTGAACAGGCGGCCGTCGCCGTCGAGGCGCGATCCGCCCTCCATCTCGAGGCTCTCGAGCCGCTCGAGCCTGTGCTGGTGGAAGAGCAGGATCAGCCCGAGCCACACCACGGTGCCGCTGAACACCCACGCCGAAGCGATGACGGCGGCGGAGTCGCCCGTCGACTTGCCGAAGACGAGGTAGAGGAGCGCGATCGCGAGCTGGGCGAACAGCCCTGCTGCTGCGACGCCCGTGGCCCGCTGGTAGGCATGGTGGTCGATGCGCATCGTGTCGGTCTGGCTGTCATGTCCTGACGGGCGTCGGCGCCGAGGCGCCGTCCATGGCCAGGACGAGTTCGAAATGATCCCGCCACAGGGGCGGGAGGGGTACTGTAAGGTACTCCGATCCCCCGTGCAGGGTGAGGCCGAGGCCGCCTCCTGCGCGCGGGCACATTTCGCCGCCTCCCCGCGGCGGGTTCGCGGCAAGGCCATGCATCCGAGCGGCAAGGCACCTCGGCGCCACCCCGTCGAGCACTCCCCTTCGCCCCGCGACCGCACAGACGCACCCGCGAACGACCGCCATGTGGATCCTCGAGCAGCTCCAGGCCATCGCCCGCAACACCTTCCTCGAGTCGATCCGGCAGCCGGTGATGCTCGTGGTCTGCGTGGCCGCCACGCTGCTCATCGTGATGTCGAACCCGTTCAGCGCCTACACCATGCAGGACGACCAGCGGATGTTCGTCGACATCGGACTGTCGACCGTGTTCCTGGCCACCGCGATCCTGGCGTCGTTCATCGCGACCAATGTGCTCGCGCGCGAGATCGACAACCGCACCGTGCTCACCGTCGTGTCGAAGCCCGTGCCGCGGCCCGTGTTCATCGTGGGCAAGTTCCTGGGGGTTTCGGGCGCCATGCTCGTGGCGCTCCTCTACTTCGCGCTCGTCTTCATGATGGTCGAGGTGCACGGAACCCTGCAGACCGTGCGCGACCCGTTCCACATGCCCGTCATCGTGTTCGGGATCGCGGCGCTGCTTGCGGCCGCGGGCGTCGGGGCGTGGATGAACTACTTCTACGGCAAGAGCTTCGCCGCATGGTGCCTGTCGCTCGCGGTGCCGTTCCTGGCGCTGGCCTACCTGCTCGCGCTCTTCTTCGACGCCGAGTGGAACTCCGTGCCGCTCTCCAAGCAGTTCGAGCCCGAGATCTGGAAGGCCGTGCTGCTGATCGCGCTGGCCACGCTGGTGCTGAACGCGGTGGCGCTTGCGGCCAGCACGCGCCTCGGACAGGTGCTCACGCTCGTCGTGGTCGTGGGCGTGTTCCTGCTGGGTCTTCTCTCCGACTGGATGCTCGGCCGCATGGTCGCCGAGAACGCGGCGCTCCTCGAGCGCGCGGCCGCGGGCGAGGCGACCGTTTCGGGCGGGCAGCGCGCGATCATGGCGTTCTTCGGCGTGTGCCGCGCGGCGCTGCCGAACTTCCAGGTGTTCTGGCTGTCCGACGCGCTCACCCAGAAGAAGGCGATTCCCGCCGAGTACATCGGCTACGCCGTTCCCTACGCGCTCGGGCTGGTGACCGCGCTCCTGTCGCTCGCCACCATGCTCTTCCAGCGGCGCGAGGTCGGCTGACCTCGCCGCCGAGCGCCAACGGGCATGCCGAGCGCCGACGGGCATGCCGCGCGCCGATGCGTGCGGCGCGCTCATCCACGCGCCGTGCGCCAGCCCTCGACCTCCTCGCGCACATGGCGGCGCGTGAGCACGATCGCCATCACGAAGGGCCATGTCGAGGTGGCGACCGTGATGACCGCAAGCAGCCGGATCGACGACGCCTCGATTTCCTCGCGCGTCGGGACAGGCGGAAGGTCCGACGCCTTCGCTCCCTGCGCGATCCACACCTCGCGCCTGGCGGCATCGAGCTCCACGCCCCACGAAACCTGCGCCTCCATCGTGGCGAGCCCCACCGCAAGGCCGCCGACCACCACGAGCAGCCGGCAGACGCTCCAAGCGAGCACCAGCGTGCGTCCGAGCGGCTTGCGCAGAAGCAGCATCGCGCTGCCAGCGACGAGCATCGCGCCGAGCACCACGAGCGCCACCGCCTGAACCATGGCGACGGTGCGCGCGGCATCGGGTGGCGAGGGCAGATCCATCTCGGCCTGCTGAACGGCCCAGTCCCAGAAGACGATCTGACCCGCCATACCGAGCTGCACGCACGAACCGATCACGCCGAGCGCGATCGAGATCACCGGAAACACCGTGCGCCAGCGCGCGCGGCGCGCCTCGCGGTCGTCGGGGTACGGCGCGTACGGATCGGCTGGCGCAGGCGCCTTCGACAGGGTCGGGGCCTGCAGAGGGTCGCTGGGATTCACCGATCGATCCTGAGGGTGCTCCTCGCTCATGCACGGCATGGCAACCGAAGCGCGGCCGTTTCGCAAGGAGCGTCGCAACGCATGCGTGAAAAGCACGCGAGGGCGGCCCCTCGGGGGGCCGCCCTCGCGCATGCGTTCGACGACGACAGTTTCAGCGCCCGCGCTTCTTCATGTCGCCGAGATCCTTCTTCAGGCGGGCGAGCTCGCGCTTCATCTCCTCAGGCGCCTCGCCCTCGGTGTCGCTCGGCGGGAAGTTGGGCTGCTCGTACACCATGCCCGGGTAGCACTTCTCGTACCACTTGATGATCTCGGTCAGCGTCTTGATGCGGTTGCCGAGCACCGCCGAGTTGTCGAGGCCACCGGGGTTCTGATAGTCGTTGTACAGGCGCTGCTTCTGCTCGACGCACTGCGCGAGCAGGCGGTTCCAGTTCTCCGAGATCTTGCGGCCCGTGCCCGACTCTTCCTTCCACTGCTTCAGCTGCAGCAGCGTCGCCAGCTCCTCGACCGTGTCGGCGGTGCCGTCGGAGAACTTGCAGTGCAGCGCGTTGTCGGCGTTGAGCGTCAGGTTCTCCTTGCTGTCGGAGAGGTCGAACTCGCCCTGCATCGTCTTGTACCAGGTGATGTTGCCGTCCTCGTCGCGGTCGTAGCTGCACTCGATCGGGTTGGTGACCATGGCCTGGCCCACGATGGGCTCGCGGCCGCCGATCCGAGAGGCTTCGCCCACCTTCTCGAGCCACGCGTCCAGTTCGGGGCCCGAGATCGCCGTGGTTCCCGAGAACATCGTGATCGAGCCGAGCGCGCCCACGCGCATGAAGTAGATCTCGTCGCAGTGAAGCGCGGTGAAGGCGGCGGCCGAGATGGCGCGCTTGATCCACGCGACCACGCGGTGGCGCTTCTTCACTTCCTTCATGGTGGCGTGGATCTTGTCGCCTTCGATCACGAGACCGCCGCCGCTGTCGATGAGCAGCACGATGATCTGGCCCGGGCCATACTTGTCGGCCTCCTTGGCCACGGCCTCGATCTCGTTGTGCCGCATGCCCGTGCCCACCATGCCGCTCATGGGCAGCACGAAGATGTGCGGCATGGTCGACGAGGCTTCCTTCGAACCCGCCGAGTCGCCCGAAGCCTGCGCGGCGGTGCGCGCGACGGCGGGCGCGGTGCCCGGCGCGGCGGCGGCCGTCAGCGTCTCGAGCTTGCGCAGGTCGAGCGACAGGATGGTGCGCTTCGCGGTGCGGCCGCCCTCGGTGGTCTCGATGACCACGAGGCCCGACTCGGCCTTCACGACGGTGCCCTCGATCACGGTCTCCTTGCCCGCCTGCATGAAGGTGGCGCGGACCTTGGCTCCGACATCACCCTTCCAGATCGAGCCGTTCGACAGCTTCACATCGGCGGCGAAGGCGGGCAGCGCCATCGCCAGCGAGAGCGCGAGCGTGGCGAGCGAACGAGCGAATGTTTCGAGCTTCATGACCTCAAATGCTCCATGACTTTCGTTGCTGCGACTTTCGTTGCTGCGACTTTCATTGCTGCGGGCCCCGCATCGCCGCAGGACCTCGTTTGCTTCGGCCGCGCGGCGAAACCGCGCGAAACTGGCATGCCTTCGACTTGACTTCGAGTTGCCTCCACACGGCTCACTCGTCGGGGACGCGCGGCTTGGACGCATGCCGCCCCGCCGCCGTTCCGAACGCGCGCAGGAATCAGGTTCCGCGACGGCCGCCCATGCCGCCTCCACCGAGGCCGCGGCCACCGCCGCCCGACCCACCGCCGCTGCCGCTGCCTCCGCGGCCACCCTTCTCGGCCTCGCGCTGGCGCTGGATTTCCTTGCGGAGATTCTCGATCTCGAGTTCGAGGTCGAGCCGACGCGGGCCGCCATCGGCGGTCATGCGCACCTCGACCGCGGGGAACTGCTTCATCGCGGCGACGATCTTCTCGTAAAGGCTCTTGCGCTTGCCAAGGCCCGCGGCGCCGTCTTCGACCTCGGCCGAATCGCGCAGCCAGTCGCGGCAGCGCTCGAGCGCGCGGCGCCAGTCCTCGACATAGCCCGCGCCGAGCTTCTCGCCGTTCTCGAGCTTGTTGAACTCGCGGAATCCGAGCAGGAACATCAGGTCGTCGAGGTCGTCGGCCACGCCGTCGGCCAGGCCCGACTCCTCGGCCAAGGTCGCGCTGAAGTTGGCCACCGAGTCCTTCGAGCTGTCGACGATCCACATGCCGCTCGTGTTCGGCAGCCAGTTCACCTTGCGGCCTTCGAAGCTGATCGAGAGCGTTTCCTCGGGGGTCATCATGGCCTCGCCGAGCTCGAGCGGGTACCCGCCCTGCTGCAGGAAGCCGTTGCCCGTACCGACCCACGCGCGCATCATCTTCGACGCGACATCCGGGTCCTGCCAGCCGCGCGCCATGGCGCTGACGCGGGCAAGACCCTCGAGGCGCCCGTCGCTCTTGATGAAGAGGTCGCTCCACGCGAGCGCGACGAGCGAGCCGAAGCCCACCGAGTCCTCGACCCACATCACCTGCGGGATGTCGCGCAGGTCCTCGCGGAACAGCTTGACCATGTCGCGGTACTCGTCGAGGCGGGCCATGCCGCGCTCGCCCGGATCGTCGTTGCCCTTCAGGTAGAAGTTCTGGTCCTCGTCGATGCTGAAGAGGTCGATGACGATGATGTCGGGCTTCGTCTTCTTGATGTCCTCGATGAACATCTTGATGAGCTGCATGTTGATGTCGGTGCCCATCTGGCCCTTGAGGGGAACCAGATAGACCGACGGAGTGGCCATGCCCGTGGGGAGCGGCGCGCCCGACTGGGCGGCGGCGGCGCCGGGAACGGCCAGCGTCGAGGCGAACGCGAGTGCGGCGGGGACGAGCAGGTTCGAGATCATGGTGCGCATGTGGTTCTCGTTTCAGGCGGCGATGGTCGGATGGAACGCCGCCGAATGGGCCATAGTACTCCCCCACCCGCACGGGTTGCGCCGCGGGATGGCAGACCCGCCGCAAATCGACCCGCCTTTAGCCGCCCGCGGGGCGCTGGCCACGGCCGTCGCCGGCGCGCGCCGCAGCCTCTCGGACGAGGGCGAGGCCCTCCTCGGCGGTCGCGATGCGGCCCTCGATCTGCGCATCGAGGGCGAGGTCGAGGAGCTCCCTGAACCCCGGGCCGGGCCGCAGGCCGGCCTCGATGAGGGCCGTTCCGTCGACGAGTGGCTGCGGAAGACGGCGGGTGGGCAGGATCGCGTCGGCGTCGCGCCGCCAGCGCGCGGCGTCGGTGGCGCGGTCGAGCGCGAGCAGGTCAAGCGCATCGTCGAAGCCGATCGAGGCCGCGAGGCGCGTTCGCCCCGCGACCGAAGCCGCGTCGAACCCGGCCGCGATGCGTTCGCGGAGCTCGAGCGCGGCGGTGAGCGCCTCGAGCTCGCGATTCGAGAGGACGAGCCGCTCGCGGAGGGCGGCGCACTGCGCCGAGCGCGTGCCCGCATCGAGCGCGGCAAACGACGCCGCCCCCCCGCTGGCGCGGTCGACCACCCAGGCCGCGAGCGCGGTGGTCCACGAAGCGTCGGGCGCAAGCGCGGAAAGCCGCGGCAGCGCGCCCGCGCTCGAGCCTCGCCGCGCTCCGAAGACCGCGTGGTCGAGCCCGAGGTCCTCGATGAGCGACGCGGCGCGCGCCCGCGCGGGGTGCGACAGCATGCGGCGAGTCTCGTCGCCCACCCGCTCGGCACTCACCGAGAGCAGCTCCCCCGCGTGCTGGCG
>JBJTOV010000303.1:0-10430 GCA_046074745.1 Planctomycetota bacterium
CTCGGCACGACGCCGTCGGACAAAGGCCGACGGGTGCCCATCTCGAAGACGATGGGTCGCCGATACCCCGATCTCGGCACGACGCCGTCGGCCAAAGGCCGACGGGTGCCCATCTCGAAGACGATGGGTCGCCGATACCCCACTCTCGGCACGACGCGCCGCCCACCGGGCGGCGGTCACACACCAGCGCTGCGCGCCGCGGCCCGCTCTCCCGATCTCGGCACGACGCGCCACCCTCGACCCCGTCGATTGTTCCCGATCCGCAGTCAGCGTCTTTCTGCGGCTGCGACAAGTTGATACTTTGGGGGCATGTACGGGCTCATCAATCGCGCCGTCGAGGACCTCGTTCGATCCAAGTTCGGCGCCGACGCGTGGCACCGCATCAGGACGCGCGCAGGGCTCCCCGACGAGCCCTTCGTCACCATGGAGCGGTACGACGACAAGTCGACCTACGACCTCGTCGGCGCCGCGAGCGCCGAGCTCGGTGCGCCCGCCGAGGCGATCCTCGAGGAGTTTGGCTATTTCTGGACCGTCTACAGCGCGGCCGCAGGCTACGGCGAGCTGCTCAAGTCGGTCGGACGAACGCTGCCCGAGTTCCTGCGCAACCTCGATCAGATGCATGCGCGCATCAAGATCTCCTTTGCCGAGCTGCAGCCGCCGAGCTTCAGCGTGCACGACGAGACCGGTTCTTCCTGCACGCTGCTCTACCACTCCGACCGCTCGGATCTTGCGCCGCTCGTCAAGGGCATGCTGCGCGGGCTCGGGGACAGGTTCATGGTCGACATCGAGGCTTCGTGGACGCGGGTGGACGAATCGCCCCGGCCTCACGACCGCTTCCGCGTGTCGTGGACTCCGCGGTCGCAGACGATCCGTGCGTGACGCCCTGACGAGAGGTACGCTGATCCCATGTACGGACTCATCAACCGCGCCGTCGAGGACCTTGTCCGAAGCAAGTTCGGCGACGATGCGTGGAACCGCATCCGCACCCGCGCGGGCCTGCCCGACGAGCCGTTCATGGCGATGGAGCAGTACCCCGACAAGTCGACCTACGACCTCGTGGCCGCGGCGAGCGCCGAACTGGGCGCGCCCGCCGAGGCGATCCTCGAGGAGTTCGGCAAGTACTGGACCGTCTACACCGCCGAGGCGGGCTACGGCGACCTGATGCGAACCGCGGGCCGCTCGCTGCCCGAGTTCCTCGGCAACCTCGACCAGCTGCACACGCGCGTGCGCCTGCTCTTCCCGCACCTTCAGCCGCCCAGCTTCTCGGTGTCGAACCAGCAGGCGTCGTCGCTCGACCTCCACTACTTCTCCGAGCGCCCCGGCCTTGCGCCGCTCGTCGTCGGGCTGCTGCGCGGCCTCGGCGAGCGCTTCTCCGTCGATGTCGAGGTCGCGGTGCGCCGCGTCGACGGCGTCGATCGGCCTCACGACCTGTTCCATGTGAAGTGGACCGCGAAGGGCGGCACGGCTCCGTGAGCGGCGCTTCGCGGCATCCTTCGGACCAACCCGGGGCGCGGCCCGCCGGCATGGCTGGCGCGGCCGATGGCGACCTGCCGCTCGTGCGGGGGCTGTTTCCGTTCTGCTTCGCGATCGATGCGCGCATGCGGCTGTCGCTCGCGGGCGCGCGATGGGAACGCTACGCGCCCGAAGTGCGCGCGGGCGCGGTGTTCGACGAGATCTTCGCGATCGAACGGCCGCTCGGCGTGACCGACGCGGCGGGCATCGCCGCGCGGTCGGGCGATGTGTTCCTGCTCGCGCTGCGCTCGCGGCCCGCGTTCAAGCTGCGCGGGCAGTTCGTGCCGCGCCGCGGTCCCGACGGCAGCGCGTCCAACCTCTTCGTCGGCGGGCCGTGGCTCACCCGCATCGCCGACATGCATGCGCTCGACCTCGAGCTCGACGACTTCCCGCCGCACGATCCGCGCGGCGACTTCCTCGTCCTGCTCCAGACGCAGGAGTCGACGCTCGGAGACCTGAAGGCGCTCACGGCGCGGCTGCGCTCGACCGCATCGGCGCTCGAGGCCCGAACGCGCGAGATGGAGCGCGAGATGGAGCTGCGCGCGCGCCTCGAGGCGCAGCTGCGGCAGAGCCAGAAGATGGAGGCGGTGGGTCGTCTCGCGGGCGGCATCGCGCACGACTTCAACAACATCCTGATGGCGATCCACGGCTACGCGGCGCTGTCGCTGTCGCGGCTTTCGCCGAACGATCCCACGCGATCGTGGATCGAGCAGATCCGTGCCGCCGCCGACCGCGCGGCGGGCCTGACGCGCCAGCTGCTCGCGTTCAGCAGGCAGCAGGTGCTGCGCCCTGCGGCGATCGACCTCGCGCGCGAGATCCGCGACATCGAGGGTCTGCTGCGGCCCCTCGTGGGCGAGCGGATCGAGCTGTCGGTGAGCGCCGATCCCGCGATGGGCTTCGCATGGGCCGATGCCAACGCGCTGCAGCAGATCGTGATGAACCTTGCGATCAACGCCCGCGACGCGATGCCCGACGGCGGACGCATCGAGATCACGGCGCGCGTGTACCAGGGCACGCCCAGCGGCTCGCTGCGCGAGGGCGGGTTCATCGAGCTCGCGGTGCGCGACACGGGCACGGGCATGGACGACGAGACCAAGGCGCGGCTGTTCGAGCCGTTCTTCACCACCAAGGAGGTGGGCAAGGGAACGGGCCTCGGGCTCGCGACCGTGTATGGGCTGGTCGAGCAGTGCGGCGGCATGATCGAGGTCGAGTCGGAACTGGGCAGGGGTTCGCTCTTCCGCGTGCTGCTGCCGCGCATCGAGCGCGACGCGCCGAGCGGCCAGGCCATGCCCGCGGCGCCTGCGGGCGGGCGCGGCGAGCGCATCCTGCTCGTCGAGGACGAGCCGCTCGTGCGGCGCGTGCTGGAGCAGATCCTGACGCGCGCGGGCTATCAGGTGGTCACCAGCGGCGACTCGGGTGAGGCGCTCGTCCTTGCCCAGCGCGATCGCGCGTTCGACGCGCTGGTCACCGATGTGGTGATGCCGGGAATGCTCGGGCCCCAGCTTGCGCGCAAGGTCGAGGAAGCCTGCGGCGCGATGCCGACCTTGTTCATGTCGGGGCATACCGAGGACGAGTCGCTGCGCAAGGGCGCGCTGCTGCAGCACCAGCGGTTCATGCCCAAGCCGTTCGCGCCGGGCGACCTGCTCGACGCGGTGCGCGAACTGCTTGCCGCCAACAGGGGCATGCGGTCGCCCGCGATCTGAAGCGCGCGGGAAAAATCTGCAAGGGATTTCGGATCGACTTTCGGGGGGCGCCGCGCTCGACCGTTAGGTTGCGCGCGGGAGGTCGGCATGTCGGTGACGAAGGGAAACGATGGCGGGGCGCCGAGGGCGGCCCCGTGTGTGGAATCGCGTGAGGAATCGCGTGAGGAATCGTGCGTGGGCTCGTGCGTGGGCTCGTGCGTGGGCGCCAGCGTGGGTTCGCGCATGAGCTCTTGCATGGTCGTGCATGAGCGGGGTTGGCGCGCGCAGGCCTGGCGGGGGGGCATGTCGGTCGAATGGATGTTGCCGGAGGGCAAGCTGCGTGGCGACGCATCGCAGCGGGTCGGATCGCTGGGTGTGAGATCGTCTGGGGGCCGATTGCTCAAGGGCCTATTGCTCAAGGGCCTAATGCTCAAGGGCGCATTGCTCAAGGGCTCATTGCTGAAGGGCTCATGGCTCGAGGTCCTTTTGTTTTGGGTCAGACTGCTCGCGGTCAGGCTGCTTGGGGACATCTCGCTCGGAGACATATCGCTCAAGCATCTGCCTCGCGCCGCAATTCGGCTCGCGTGCGGTGTCGCGTCCGTGGTCGGCCTCGTGGCGCGGCTCGGAGGGGTCGCTGCCGTCGTTGCGCTTGCGGCCGCGCAGCAGGTGGATGCGGCTCGCTGTGCACCCTCCGCGGAGCGACCTTCGGTCGGCGGCGTCTCGGCCGAAGACCTTGTGGCGCAGCAATCCGCGGCGGCGCGGCGGCTGATCGAGGAGGCGGGCTGGTGTCTTGCGTCTGAGGTGTCGCTTGTCCTCGAGAGCGCGGCTGGCGTTGCGAGCGGCGTTGCGAGCGGCACCGCGCACGGTGCTTCGAACGGCGCCGTGCACCGCGCCGCGCACGCCTATGGCGACACGACCCTGCGCGCAGCGGCCGTCGCCGACATTCCGCGATGTCCGTCGGCCGCGTGGCAGGCGCTTCGTCTGCAGGGCGGATGCGATCCTGGCGCGTGGCGCGAGTTCGCGCGCGACGAGGTGCTTGACGCGGCGCATGCCACCTTGGTGCGCGAATCGATCCTGGCCGCCATCGAGGGCGAGTCGATGCTTGCGGCGGGCGAGGTCGCGGCGTTGCTCTCATGCATGCCTCCGCCCGTGCCGCACCCGGGCGCGGTGCGGCGCGTGCGCGAGCAGTTCGCGCGTCTCGAGCGCGCGGGAGAGCTGAAGGGGCGACGCTTGTCCGAGGCGCAGGCCGAGGTCGCGGCGCTCGAGGCCGCGATCGCGGCGGCCGAACGCTGGAAGGCGCGCTATGAGCGCATGGCGGGGCAGGTGCGTCGGCTCGCCGCCACCGCCGAGGGCGTGGCGCTTGTCGAGGTGCACCGCGCCACGCAGCTCATCGCCGCGGGGTGGCCGATCGATGCTCCTCTCTCGACGCCGGCTTCGGCCAGGCGCGCGCCGCCCGATGCGGTGCTCGACGCGATCACGCGCGCGCGGCAAGAGGGTTGTCGGCGCGATTGGCTTGCATCGGCGCTGGTCGAGCTGCGTCCCATCGAGGTGCGCCAGATGGCGGGCGCGTCGGTGCTTTCGGGCAGCGGGGGAGGCGTCGCGCCTTCGGGCCGCGTGCATGGCACCGAGTTCCTGCGTGCGCTTGACGCGGCGCGCATCGAGCGCTGGCGCACGGCCTGCGGGCTGCGGCGCGCGGGCGACGGCTCGTGGACGGGTGTCCAACTCAGGCCGCGCGCGCGGGTTCCGCGGCTCCGCGACGCGCCCTTCGGCATCAAGCCGCTCGCGGCGGCGGGCCACGCCGAGCCGCGCGTGCATGCGTGCGGCCGCTACCCTTCGCACGATGTCCGAACTTCCCAACCGCTACCTGCGGCAGATGCGTCTGCCGGGCTTCGGGCCCGAAGGCCAGCGACGGCTGCGCGACGCGCGCGTGCTGGTGGCGGGGTGCGGAGCACTGGGAACGGTGGTGTGCGAGCAACTGGTGCGCGCGGGGCTCGGCACGCTGGTCGTGGTCGACCGCGATGTGGTCGAGCCGTCGAACCTGCAGCGCCAGACGCTGTTCACCGAGCAGGACGCGCTCCGCCGCACGCCCAAGGCCGAGGCGGCGAAGTCGCGGCTGCGGCAGGTCAACGCCGAGTGCGTGGTGCGCGCGCTGGTCGACGACCTTCACGCGGGCAATGTGCTGCGCCATGCGCAGGGATGCGATCTGATCGTCGACTGCCTGGACAACTTCGAGACGCGCTACCTGCTGAACGACTGCGCCGTCGAGCTCGGCGTGCCGCTCGTGTACGGAGGCGCGGTCGGGATGCGGGGGATGGCCGCGGGCCTTCTTCCTGCGACGGGTGCGGGCCGCACCGAGGCGCGCGTTTCATACGCCGCCGCCCACGCGACCGCCTGCCTGCGCTGCATCGCGCCCGAGCCGCCGCCCGCGGGCGAGGTCGAGACCTGCGACACGGTGGGCGTGCTTGCGCCAGCGGCGGCCATCGCCGCATCGATCGAGGCAGGCATCGCGCTGCGGCTGCTTGCCGAGGGCGCTGCGGCCGTGCCCGCCGCGCTGGTGCGGTTCGACCTCGCGACGCTCGCGTTCTCGAGCGCATCGCTCGCGGGCGCGCGCGACGCCGCGTGCCCGTGCTGTGCGCGGGGCGAGCGGCGCTTTCTTCGCGCCGCCGTCGCGCCGTGGCGGGTGCTTTGCGGCAGGAACGCCGTGGAACTGCGCCTTGCGGAAGCGCTCGACGAAGGCGCCCTCGCGCGCATCGGGCGCAGGCTGGGCGTGGAAGTCGAGCCCGGCGCACGCGCGGTGCGCGGCGTCATCAACCCCGCGTCGGGCGTGACCGACTCCGCGCGGGGCGTGCTCGACCCCGCGTCGGGCGTGATCGACTCCGCGCGGGGCGTGATCGACTCCGCGCGGGGCGTGGCGGCGCTGCAGGTCCTGTGCGGCGAGAGCGGGGCCTTGGTGATCGTCGAGGGCACCACCGATCCCGAGCGGGCCCGCGCGGCGGTGGCCGCATTGGTCGGGCTGTGAGGGCGCGTCGGCCGACCTGGCGACGAGTTCCATCGCTCCGCTTGGCTTCGAGGTCCTGAAAGCTACACTCTGTTCGTGGGTTCCCGCATCGGTGGAACCCTGCGCCCCTGCGGGCGTTTCAGTTCGGGAAGGAGCCCATCGCCCATGGCCATGTCGTTCGCCGACCTCGTTGGACGGATCGCGGAGATCGGTTGTGATTTCCGCGCGTCGCGGCAGCACTCCGAGGTCGTGGTGGCGGTTCCCACCCAGAACTATGTCGACCCGCACGACGGCGAGAAGAGCCTGCTGCTGCATGTGATGCTGCAGGAGGACGGCCGAATGCTGCGCATCTGCGTGCCCGAGGTCTACGCCGTGAAGGATGTGAAGCACCGCGGCGAGATGTGCCAGGCCATGCTGGCCGCCAACTGGCGCGTGCGCGTGGCCAGCTATGTGCTCGACGAGAGCGACGGCGAGGTGCGCGTGGTGTGCGATGTTCCGATCGAGGACGGCACCATCACCCCCGCCCAGCTCGGTCGCATGGTCACGATGGTCGCGTGGACGGTCGATCAGTTCGACCCCGCCATCCGTCGCGCGTCGGAGCAGGGCGTGATCGACTTCGCCGAGGTCGATGAGAAGGTGCTCAAGGACTCCGAGGGTCCGCGGCGTCGCAAGTCGCGCTCCAAGCGCGAGAAGCGCGAGCTTGCCGACCTGATCAAGGCCGCGGGCGGCGTGGAGGGCCTGCGCAAGCTGCTCGAGGAACACGGGCTCTGACCGCGGGTCGCGCCCGTCCCGGGCGGCGCAGGGCGTGCTTTGGCTCGAACACATCCAGGAACGGGCGGGAAGCCGCGCGCAGCCGTGGGCTGCCCAGAGACGCCACGGCACCCCGCCGCACGCCATCGCACGCCAAGGGAAGCCGCAGGAACCCCCCCTTGGTCGGCAGCCCGCGGGCGGGCCGGGGGTACACTCCGCCTCCCATGAGCACCGCAACCGCCACCTGCACCGTCGGACCGATCGTCGCCTCGAGCCTTGCGCTCTCCCTGCGCTACGCCGATGACCTTGTGAAGAGCATTCCCGCGGAGCGCTTCTGCGAGATGCCGGCCAAGGACATGAACCACCCCGCCTTCTGCGTGGGTCACCTCGCGATCTACGCGAACCGCGTGCTCGAGATGTGCGGGCGCGCCGACCTGAAGGTCGCCATGCCCTTTGGCGACGAGCACTTCAAGAACGGCGCTCCCTGCGTGGCGCAGGATGGCCGCTACCCGTCGAAGGATGTGCTGTGCGGCGCGTTCACCACGGGCTGGCGCCGCGTGCTCGAGACGCTGCCCACGGTCGACGACTCGGTGTTCACCCGCGAGAATCCCGCGGAGGGCCGCTTCAAGGAGATGTTCCCGACCGTCGGCGGAGCGGTGAACTTCCTGTGCGGCGGGCACAACATGATGCACCTCGGCCAGATCTCGACCTGGCGCCGTGCGGCCGGCCTCGGCTCGGCCCACTGAGCGGCGCACTGCCTTCCGAACGGCCGCGAACGATGCACGCAAAGTCCATGCGCACCACTCCCGTTCTGGCCGCGATGCGCGCGGCTCCAAGTTCCTCGATCGGCCTGCGTGCCGCCGCCGTGTTCGCCGCGGCCGCGCTCATGCAGGCCGCCTTGGCGCAGACCGCGCCCGTCGCGCCCGCCACGCCGCCCGCCTCGCCGCCCACCGAGCCGCCTCCGGCCAAACCCCTTCCGCCTGCCACGCCTGCCGAGCGCCAGCTCCGCGTCGTGCCGCCGCCCATGGGCTTCGAGCGCGTGGCACGCGACCTGACCGCGCCCGTGGCCGACGAGACCCGCCGGGCCGATCTCAAGGCGCAGATCGCGCGGCTGTGGGATGGCTACAACACCGCGTGGCAGCGGATCGACGGCAGCGAGCTGGCCATCGCGCGCATGGCGGTGGCCGAACTGAAGGGGCGCAATCCGCCCACCGCCGAGACGCTGCGCGCCCGCATGGCCGATGCGCTCGCCGCCACGGCGCTGGTCGACGGCGCGTTCTTCGTGGGCCTCGACAAGGCCGTGCCGCCCGAGTCGCGGCGCGCGCTCGACAGGCTGCGTCTTGCGCGCACGCGTGCGATCTCGGGCCATGGCATGGCGCCGCAGCTCGCGCTTGCGGTGCCGTTCCGACTCAGCGATCCGACCAAGTGGCTCGACGCGGCGACGGTCGAGCTTCCCGATGACGCGCGATTCGAGTACGAGAAGCGCATGACCGCGCTGGTCGAGCGCTGGGCCGCGGCGCGGCGGGCGTTCGAGTTCCAGGCGCTGGCGCGTGGGCGCGGCGCGAAGGAGTTCGAGGCCATGCTGCCCGACGCAAGCCGCGAGCTGATCGCGGTTTCGCAGGCGATCGGCCCCGAGACCGCCGCCGAGGTGGCGCGCCTGGCGTCGGCGATCTCCGCCGACGAGGTGGCGCGCATCCAGATCGCGCGCATCGAGGACCTCTACTTCGACACGCCGCGGCCCGAGCGGCCCGCGGTGCTCGACGCGATGCCGACCGATCCGACGGCGCACGACGCGTGGACCGCCGAACGCGAGCGCACGCTGGCCGCCGACGCCGAGATCCTGCTCCGCTACGAGCGCCGCGCCATCGACACGATGTTCGCGGCGCCGTTCAACAGCCGCGGTGCCTACGACACGCGTCGCACGATCGCCGACCCGTTCCGCGAGGAACGCACGCGGCTGCACGACGAGGCGACCGTCCGCCAGCGCGTGATCTCGGGCGCGTCGGGCGGCTGAGCGCGCTGCGGGCGCCGGGCGGCGCATGTCTGTGGGGAACCGTCGGCGGCGGCAGCCAAGGAACATGCGAGGAATCGATCCCATGAAGTCGAAGCTCCAAGGTGTCGGTGGTGCCCTGCGGGGCATGCTGTGCGTGGCCGCGGCGCTCGCCGCGCTGCTGGCCTTGCCCGAACCCGCCGCGGCGCAGGGCGCGCGCCAGATGGTGCCCGGTGCGCTGACCACGCGCCGCCTCGAGCGGCTGCTCGAGGCCTATGTGCGCCCGACCGCCGACGAGGCCTCGGCGATCGACAGGCTGCATGAGCAGTATCTCGAGCGCTTCCGCGCCGAGCTCGAGCCTGAGATCTCGTCGCTCTCCTCCTCGATGTCGTCGGGAATGCCCACGCGCGAGCAGTTCGACCGCTTCATGCGCGATCTCGAGCGTGTCTCGACGCGCGTGGCCGAAGCCGACGGCGCGTTCGTCGACGCCTGCGCGGGCGTGTTGGCCGAGGATCGCCGCGGCGGTTTGCAGCGGATCCGCGAGTCGCGCGAGCGCCAGCGCGTGCTGAGCGGGTTCGGCGCGATCGGCGGCATGATGTTCGGCGTGTCGATCGGTTTCGTGGACGCCGCCGACATGCTGGCGCGGCCCGAGTTCCTTCGCGCGGTCCCCGCGGATGCGCGCGAGCGCCTCGACGCGGTGCTTCGCGCGCAGGAGCCGCGCGTGCTGACGCAGGCGCGTTCCTACGCGAAGGAGCTGAGCGACGGCATGGGCGGGTTCTTCGACGCCATGTCGCGATCGTTCGGCGCGAACGGCGCGCCCGATCCCGCCGCGCAGCAGGCGTTCCGCGAGGGGATCGCGGCGACAGGCGCGCGGCTGCGGCGGCTCCTCCGCCAGAACTTCGAGCGCAACCGCGAGATGGCGGGGCAGCTCGCGGGCATCCTGCCCGAGCGCGAACTGCTCGAGTTCCGCGAGCGCGTGGCGCTTCGCACCTTCGGCCCGATGGCCGCTGCGTTCAGCTACGGTGCCGAGTCGGATGTCGGCGCCGTCGGCTCGCGCATCGCGCGCGACCGCTCGGCTCCGCCCGCGCTGAAGGCCGAGATCGACGCGATCGTGCAGTCGTGGAAGCGCGAGTGGACGGCCGCGCTCGAGAAGTCGCTTGCGAGCCTTGCCGCCGACGACACCGCGGCGTCGCCGTTCGACGCCATGGGAGGCGGCACGCCCGCGACGCGCGCCGTCGAGGAGCTGGCTTCCACCCGCGCGCGCCTCGCGCGCTCGGCGTTCGAACGCATGTCCGCCGCGCTCGGCGATCGCGCGTCCGACTACATCACCCGGATCGACGGCCAGTCGCCCGATGGAAGGACCGCGGAGACCACCTATCAGGCCGCGGTCAAGCCGAAGGCCGAGCCCGACGCGGACGAGGCCGAGTTCGACGCGGCGACCGTGCGGTCGGGTGCGCTCGCGGTCGGCGCGACCGTGGACGCGCTCCTCGCGCGCGAG
>JBJTOV010000304.1:0-4859 GCA_046074745.1 Planctomycetota bacterium
GGCACCCAAGCATGGTGCGGGCAACCAAGCATGGTGCGGGCAACCAAGCATGGTGCGGGCAACCAAGCATGGTGCGGGCAACCAAGCATGGTGCGGGCAACCAAGCATGGCGCGGGCACCCAAGCACGGTGCGGCGCGGGCCGCGTGTGTCGCCGACGGACTCGCACGCCCTCCGGCCCAGCCCAACTTCGGGGGCCCGCAGCCTTCACCTTCTGGTGCCCGCAGGCTTCAGCCTGCGGAGCGGGTTGCGCGCACACCGCCGCAACGCAGTTCGTGCGTGCAGACAACCGGTCTCACGAAACCACGGCAGCGCAGATTCAAGACCGACCAGGCGACCGCTCAGCGCGTGTACCGCCGCATGCGCCAGCTCCACGCGGCGTACTCGAGCATCGCGTGCCGCCGCGCGGCGGCCGAGGGCCACTTGGCGGGGTCGTTGCCGAACGCCGTTTCATTGCGCCACTTCCAGTAGGCGCCGTTCACGCGGAAGCGCGTGGCGAGGCCGAGGCGGAGGAGGCCGAGGAGCGAGGCGAGCATGGACCGTCCCACGCGGCGCGCGTCAGTGCTGCGACATCATGCCCTGGCGCTCGTCGGGAATCGCGCGGTCGTCGAGCGCCACCGACGGACGGTTGGCGAGCGTGCCGTCGCCGTCGGTGAGCGGGCTGAAGCGGCTTCCGATCATGCGGATCCGCTTGTTCGACGCGTCGCCCGACGGCATGATCGGCTTCAGGAAGTAGACGAGCGCGGCCACGCCGAGCGAACCCGCCCACAGGTAGGGCAGCGCGTCGAAGTACACGAAGAACGACACGGTGAGGAGCAGGATCAGCGACACCGGGATCATGCCCTCCCACGAGAGGCGCATGAGCTGGTCGAAGCGGAAGCGCGGCAGCGTCCAGCGCAGCGCCATGGTGAGCGACACCATGAGCGTCACCTTGCCGAGCACGATCGCGATCTGCGCCAGCATGAGGAGCGGTCCGCCTTCGGTGGGGAGATCGGCGCCCGTGAAGGGGTTGACCGACCAGCCGCCGAGGAAGAGCACCGCGAAGAACGCCGAGCCCGTCACGATGTGGAAGTACTCGCCCAGGAAGAAGAGCGCGAACTTCATCGACGAATACTCGGTGTGGTAGCCGCCGATCAGCTCGCTCTCGGCCTCGGCGAGGTCGAACGGCGCGCGGTTCGCCTCGGCGAGGAGGCAGGTGTAGAAGATCACGGCCGCGAGCGGCTGCTGCACCAGGTTCCACTGGCCGTTCAGCTGCTGCTCCACGATCGAGTACGGCGAGAAGGTTCCCGCCGCGAGCACCACGCACAGGAGCGCGAGGCCCATCGGGATCTCGTAGGAGATCATCTGCGCGCTCGCGCGCAGCCCGCCGAGGAACGACCACTTGTTGTTGCTGGCCCACCCGCCGAGCGACACGCCGTACACGCCGATCGCCGCGGTGGCGAGCAGATACACGATGCCGATGTTGATGTTCGCGCCGATGAAGCTGACCTTGTACTCGGCGCCCGCGACGCCCACGCCCAGCCAGTTCACGAGGCCCGTGAGGTCGGTCGTGCCCGCCCACGGGATGACCACGAAGCCCATGATCGCCGGCGCCACGATGAATCCGGGCGCCAGGAAGAACAGCGCCTTGTCGACGCCCTTCGGGTTGTAGTCCTCCTTCAGCATGAACTTGACGCCGTCGGCGATCGGCTGGAGGAGGCCCTGCGGGCCCACGCGGTTCGGACCGATGCGGTCCTGCATCCACGCGCTGAGCTTGCGCTCGAGCATGATGGCGTAGGCGCATCCGCCGAGGATCACATGGACCATCAGGAAGATGAGCCCGACATTCACGATCAGCTGGATGTGCTCGGGGCTGAGCTGCAGGTTGAGACCGCTGGCCATAGGGCGGGAAGTGTACACGCGGCCGCGGGCCGCTCAGGCGCGGTGCGGGCGCGGGATCGTGGTGGCTGGGAGCGGTCGAGCGCGCGCGGCCCCGACGCTCCGCCTCACGCCCCGACGAGCTCGCCCGCCGGCTTCCGCTCGGCCTTCGGCCGCGCGAGGTGCGGGAAGTAGTCCTGGATCGCCGTCACCGTCCACGCCCCTGCGCGCAGCGCACCGATGGCCTCGACCGTGGCCTGCGCGGCCGAGATCGTGGTGACCATGGGAATGCCCGAGCGCACCGCGGTGGCGCGGATGCGGCCCTCGTCGGTCTTTCCGCCCTTCCGGGTGGGGGTGTTGATGATCAGGTGGATCTCGCCGTTCGCGATCAGGTCGAGCACGGTCGGACGCGCGCCCTCGCTGAGCTTGTGCACGGCCTTGGTGTCGACCGAGTGGGTGCGCAGGAACGCCGAGGTGCCCTTCGAGGTGTAGACCTCGAAGCCCATCGCCTTCAGGTCGCGGGCGATCGCGATGGCGTCGTCCTTGTCGCCGTCGCGCACCGACAGGAACACATTGCCCTTGACGGGCAGGTGCACGCCCGCGGCCATCTGCGCCTTCGCGAACGCGATCGGCAGCGAGCGGTCGGCGCCCATGACCTCGCCGGTCGAGCGCATCTCGGGGCCGAGCACCACATCGACGCCCGGGAACTTGGCGAACGGGAAGACCGACTCCTTCACGGCGTAGAAGCCCGTGTCGGGGATCTCCTTCGTGCCGAGGCGCGAAAGCGAGGTGCCCATCATGACCTGCGCGGCGATGAACGGCCACGCCACGCCCTTCGCCTTGCCCACGAACGGCGAGGTGCGCGACGCGCGCGGATTCACCTCGAGGATGTACACGGCGCCGTCCTTCACGGCGAACTGCACATTCATCAGGCCGCGCACCTTCAGCTTCTCGGCGAGGCGGCGCGCGGTGGTGCGGATCTCGTCGACCAGCGCCGGCGGCAGCGAGAACGGCGGCACGATGCAGGTCGAGTCGCCCGAGTGGATGCCCGCCTCCTCGATGTGCTCCATCACGCCGCACACGATGGCCTGCGGCTTCGCGGGGTCGTGCGCGATCATGCGCGCGCGCGTGCCGTCGCTCGGCTCGAAGTCGGCCACGACATCGACATCGACCTCGGTGGCGTCGTTCAGGAAGCGGTCGATCAGCACGGGCGCGTTCGCGAGTTCGCTGACATTCACCGCGGTCGTCATGTAGGTGCGCAGCGCGGCCTCGTCCTGGCAGATCTCCATGCCGCGGCCGCCGAGCACATAGCTCGGGCGCACGAGCACGGGGTAGCCGATCCGGTTGGCGCACTCGACCGCCTGGTCGAGCGAGCGCGCGATGCCGCTCGGCGGCTGCTTCAGGCCCATCTCGTCGAGCAGCGCCTTGAACCGGTCGCGGTCCTCGGCGAGGTCGATCGAGTCGAGCCCCGTGCCCACGAGCGGCACGCCCGCCTTCGCGAGCCCGTGCGCGAGGTTGAGCGGCGTCTGGCCGCCGAACTGCACGATCGCGCCCACGACCTTGCCGCTGCGGCCCGCGACATCGATGCCGCCGCCGTTCAGCCGCTCGATCAGGTTCAGCACATCCTCGAGCGTGAGCGGCTCGAAGAAGAGCAGGTCGCTGGTGTCGTAGTCGGTCGACACCGTCTCGGGGTTCGAGTTCACCATCACGCTCTCGAAGCCCATGCTCTCGCACGCGAACGCGGCCTGGCAGCAGCAGTAGTCGAACTCGATGCCCTGCCCGATGCGGTTGGGGCCGCCGCCGAGGATCACGATCTTCTCGCGGTCGGTGACGCGGATCTCGTCGTCGGCCACGGCGCGGCCGTCGACGGTGAAGGGCCGCTCGTAGGTCGAGTAGTAGTACGGCGTGACGGCCTCGAACTCGGCCGCGCAGGTGTCGACGAGCTTGTAGACGGGCTCGATGCCCTGCGCCTTGCGGTGCGCGCGCACCTGCATGATCGTCTCGGCCGAGATCGAGCCGAGGAAGAGGTTCGCGAGCTGCGCGTCGGAGTAGCCGAGGCGCTTGGCCTCGAACAGCGTCTCGCGCGGCAGCGCCTCGAGCGAGCCCGCGGCGCACAGCGCGTCCTCGAACGCGACCAGCTGGCGAAACTCCTCGAGGAACCACGGGTCGATGCGCGTGAGCGCGTGCACCTGGTCGATGGTCCAGCCCATCTTGAAGGCGTAGCGCACGTAGTAGAGGCGCCCCTGCGAGGGCACCGCGAGCTTGCGCGTGAGCTTGTCCTCGGGGATCGGCCATTCGACCGCGGAGCGGTCCGCGGCCTGCAGGCCCTTGGCGAGATCGGCGGCGCTCGCGCGGCGCGCGGCGAGCCAATTGTCGTTGCGGTCGAGTCCGAACCCGAAGCGCTTGACCTCCATCGAGCGCACGGCCTTCTGGAACGACTCCTTGAAGGTGCGGCCGATCGACATCGCCTCGCCCACCGACTTCATCTGCGTGGTGAGCGTCTCGTCGGCCTCGGGGAACTTCTCGAAGGTCCAGCGCGGGATCTTGACCACGACGTAGTCGATCGACGGCTCGAAGCAGGCGCTGGTGGTGCCGGTGATGTCGTTGCGGAGCTCGTCGAGCGTGTAGCCGACGGCGAGCTTGGCGGCGATCTTCGCGATCGGGAAGCCGGTGGCCTTGCTCGCCAGCGCGCTGCTGCGGCTCACGCGCGGGTTCATCTCCACCACCACCATCTCGCCGTCCTTCGGGTTGATGGCGAACTGCACGTTGCTGCCGCCGGTCTCCACGCCCACTGCGCGCATCACGATCTTCGCCATGTCGCGCATGCGCTGCAGCTCGCGATCGTTTAGCGTCATGACCGGAGCAACGGTGATGCTGTCGCCGGTGTGCACGCCCATGGCGTCGATGTTTTCGATCGAGCACACCACCACGAAATTGTCGGCGCGATCGCGCATCACTTCGAGCTCGAATTCCTTCCAGCCGATCACGCTCTGCTCGATCAACA
>JBJTOV010000305.1:0-2576 GCA_046074745.1 Planctomycetota bacterium
CGCGGTGGTTCCCGCCGCGCTGCGCGCCCTCTCGTCGCTCGGCGTCGTCGAGCGCTCGACCTCGGCTGCCGCCGCGCGGCTCGGCTGCCCGCTGGCGGTGGTCGCGGGCGAAGCCGACCCGGTCACCCCGCTTTCCGAAGCGCGCGCCATCGCAGCCGCGGCCGCAGCGGGCTGGTTCGCGTCGGTGCCGCACGGACGGCACGACGACTTCACCACCGCGGGACGCGCGCAAATGACCGCCGCGCTTTCGTGGATCGCAAGCGCGGCGGCGAAAGAGTAGGCCTGCGGATGAAGACTGCGGCGCGGGTCGATCGAAGGATCGAACGCGCCTCCGAAGCCTGCGCGTCACTCGCTCTGCGCGGGCATCAGACGCCACATGGTGCTGAAGCCGCCCGAGGTCGAGGTGAGCTCGAGCGTCGCGGCTCCGAAGCAGCGCTTGCTGACCTCGGGCGTGATCTTGCCGAGCAGCGCCATCATCAGCGCCGGATCGAGCGCGCCGTCACCCATCGCCTCATCAGGAAGCGGAACCTGCGCCATCGCCATCGGCAGCATCTGGTTGAGCATGCCAAGCTGGCGCGCGGCGTCGCTCCACGACCAGGCGACCACGGGCTTCTTCGACATCGCGGCCATCGCGCGCAGGAAGTCGGGGTCGGACGCAAGTCCGCCGGCATCCTTCGCGTCAAGCGCGCGCATCGCCTGCTCGACGGCGCCCGACGAACCGATCGCCATGAAGCCGCCACCCATGCCGATCGCCATCGGCGAGAACTCGTCGGACAGGATCGTGCGGCCGTTGAAGTCGCGGCTCTGGAGGCCGAGCGGCATCAGGTTCAGGAAATCAAGCACCGCGCGCTCGCTGTCCTTGTCGGGGCGCATCGCGATCGCGGTCACGCTGCCCGACTCGAGGCCCATGGGGTCCTCGGCGCTCGGCGCGGGGGTCCACATGTGGATCTCGGGGCCCATCGCTCCGAAGGCCGAGGTCATCGCGGGGCGGTAGATGTCGAGCTGCGACTTGATCATCTCCGACTGCTCGGCCGGCATCCCGCCGAGGATGTCGTCGACCACCGACATCACCTTGTCGAAGCTCAGGTTGATGCGGCCGTAGCCGATCGCGTCGGACGGAACGATGGCCGGCGGCGCCTTGATCTCGCTCGAGTTGTCGGCGAGGGCGAGCAGGCCCTTCTTGCCGCTCGGCGTGTAGATGCCGATGCCCTGCTCGACGATTCCGTCCTTGACATTGATGCCGAAGGACCACGCCTCGATGTTGCCGAAGAGCTGGCCGATGAGCGGCTCGACCAGGATGAACTGCGGGATGAGCGCGAGCATCGGCTTCGCGGGCTCGGTCATCAGCACGCCGTAGATGTCCTGCGTGCCGCCCGAGAGCTCGACCGCGCCCTTGAACTTGTCGCTGTCGCCCATCGACTTCTCGCGCGCGCCATCGACGCGGGCGAGCAGCGCATCCATCGCGGCCTTCGAGCTCGCGAACAGCATGCGGCCCTTGTCCGCGGCCACGCACATCTCGTCGGGGGCGAAGTCGGGGCCGCCCATGTCGAACTCGTCCATCTCGTCCATTCCGTCGCCTTCGCCGGCGCCTTCGCCCTCACCCTCGCCGGCCGCAGCCTCATCGTCCATCGGGCGCACCATGACGCGGCGTCCGCGGATCTCCTCGAACTTCAGGTTCGCGCCACCCGACTTCTCCATGTCGGCGAAGACCGTCTCGACGAACTTCACGCCCGCCTCGCCCGTGTCGCTGAAGTCGGTGAAGAACACGAACTGCGGCATCGGGAAGCCGAGTTCCTCGTCAACCTCAAGAGTGACGGCAAGGCCCGCGCTGCCCGGCCAGCTCATCGACTCGCGGTCGATGCCGCTCTGCTCGGCCGCTTCCATGAGCATCTTCTCGATGCCCGCCTTGACCCGGCGGGTCTCCTCGGCCACCGACGGATCGTTCCACAGCTTGCCGAAGGCGCTTCCCTCGAGGCGCGTGATCTTGCCCTTGAGTTCTTCTTCCCCTACGACGAGGAACGCGTTGTCGGGCGCAAGCGTGCGGATCGTGAGCAGGTCCGCGGCCTGCGCCGAGAACGCGATGAACGATGTACAGACGGCGATGGTCACGGTGCGAAGGCGATTCACGGCTGTTTCCTCTGGGTGCTGGCCGGGTGCCGCGCGTCGCGCGCCCCGGAACTCCGATCCAACTCAGGTGACGCCGCGCACGGCCGCGGCCCCCGATGCACGCTGCGGCACGCGCCGCAGGCGTCACTTCACTGGCTTGGTCGCCGCGCCACCCGAGCCGTCCTCGAGCTCGGGCGGTGCGCCGCGCTTGGTTCGCGCGGGCGGCTTCTGGTAGTTGTGGCCCGAATTCGGGTTGTTCTTGTCGTACGCGAAGGCCTCGCGGTTGCGGATGAAGTCCTTCACATAGCGGGCGGGAATGGCGAATCCAAGCGCCTCGCCGCCGAGGATGCCCATGTTGGTGATTCCGATGACCTCGCCCTTCGTGTTGAAGAGCGGACCGCCGGAGTTGCCCGGGTTGATCGGCGTGTCGGTCTGGATGTAGGTCAGGCCGTCGAAGTTCCGCTGGGTCG
>JBJTOV010000306.1:0-5226 GCA_046074745.1 Planctomycetota bacterium
CTTCCTTCTGCGCCTTCTCGATGCTCTGCGGCACCTGGTTCGACTTCGCGTAGCCGACGCCCGCGCGACCGCGACGGTCGCCGACGACGACCATCGCCGAGAAGCTGAAGCGGCGGCCGCCTGCGACGGTCGACGAGGTGCCGCAGAGCATCGAGAAGGCGCAGAAGGAAGGCCGTCGCAAGATGAACGCCTTCCAGATGCAGGGGAAGACCATCCCCCACATGGCGATCGGCCGCTTCGGCGCCACGACCGTCAAGCTGATGCCCGCTGCTCCGGGAACGGGCGTCATCGCGGGCGCCGCGGTGCGCGCGGTGCTCGAGATGATCGGCGTGCAGGACTGCCTGACCAAGGTGTACGGCTCGAGCAACCCGAAGAATGTGGTGAAGGCCACCATGTCGGCCCTCGAGTCGATGCGCACGCGCGAGCAGGTGCAGTCGCTGCGCGGCGTCGACATCCCCGCGACCGTCGTCGAGGAGGCGATCAAGCGCGGAATGGCCTTCATGCCGCAGTCGAAGGGCGGCGAGAAGATGGCGGCCCCGAAGAACACCGTGGGCGAGGAGAACCGCCGCGGTGGACGCGGCGGACCGCGCCGTGGTCCGCGTCGCGGTCCCGAGGGCGCCGCGCCCGAGGCCGCGCCCGCCGCGCCTGCCGCCGATGGCGGCGCGCCGGCCGCCGGCTGAACCGTCTGAATGGAGCGTTGGGCGTCCGGTCGCCGATCGGACAGGGCCGGAACCGCCCCCCGGCAGCGTCAGGAACCGAATTCGACAGATCGCATCCCACGCGGATGACATGCATGCGGCGGACCGTTCGCCGCGACTGGAGAGCCAGCCATGATGATCCACGACATCACTGCCAAGGTCGGACCGCACAAGAAGCGCAAGCGCGTCGGTCGCGGCGAAGGCAGCGGCCACGGCGGCACCTCGACCCGCGGCCACAAGGGCGCGAAGAGCCGTGCAGGCTGGACCAGCCGTCCGTCCTATGCCGGCGGCGCCACGCCGTTCGCCCGCCGCTTCCCGAAGCGCGGCTTCTCGAACGCGGGCTTCCGCACCGAGTACTACGTGATCAATGTGCGCGAGCTCGACAAGTCGTTCGAGTCGGGCGCCACGATCGACGCCGACGCGCTCGTCAAGCTGGGCATGGTTCCCAACACCAAGCTTCCGCTGAAGGTGCTCGGCACGGGCGACACCAAGAAGAAGTTCAAGGTCGTGGCCGCTGCGTTCAGCGCGACCGCGAAGAGCAAGATCGAGGCCGCGGGCGGCTCGTGCAGCAGCCCGGCCGGCAAGTGATTCCGGCCCGGGCACGGAGCCCGGGTTGACCTCGAGGCTTCACCTCATGGATCGAGGACGGCGGCGCGTGCGGTAGGGGCGCTCCGCGACAGGTACGGCAACACGATGCTTTCAGCATTCGCCAACATCTTCAAGATCCCCGAGCTCCGCCGCCGCGTGTTCTTCACGCTCGGCATGCTCGCGATCTACCGGATCGGCTTCGTGATCCCCCTCGTCGGCGTCGACCAGACCGCCCTCGAGGAGGCCGCCAAGAAGGCCTCGCAGGACGCTTCGGTCTACGGGCGCATCCTCGAGTACGCGTCGATCTTCTCGGGCGGAAGCCTGCAGCAGTCGACGATCTTCGGCCTCGGCATCATGCCGTACATCACGGCCTCGATCGTCTTCCAGCTCCTCTCGACGGTGTGGAAGCCGCTCCAGGACCTCAAGAAGGACGGAACCTCGTGCCAGACCAAGATCAACGAGTACACGCGCTACGCCACCGTCGCGCTGTGCATCGTGCAGGGCATCGGCTGGCTGTGGTACCTGATGGACAGCAACCTGGTGCAGTCGGAGTTCCTGCGCGCGCCAGGCAACCTCGTGTTCTACGCAGCGGGCGTGGCGGGCCTGACCGCAGGCAGCCTGTTCCTGATGTGGCTCGGCGAGCAGATCGACAAGTACGGCATCGGCAACGGCATCTCGCTGATCCTGACCGCGGGCATCCTCTCGCGCGTTCCCGATGCGATCGGCTGGGTCTACAGCAACTTCCAGTGGTCGATCCAGACCGAGCCGGGCAAGCTGAGCCCGATCGGACTCATCCTGCTCGTGGGCGGCTTCCTGCTCGTGGTGGCGGGCGCGGTGATCATCACGGTCGCGCAGCGCCGCATTCCGATCCAGCAGGCCAAGCACACCCGCGGGCGCCGCGTGTACGGCGGCCAGCGCCAGTATCTGCCGCTGCGACTGAACCACGCGGGCGTGATGCCCATCGTGTTCGCCAGCTCGCTGATGATCTTCCCCTCGAGCATCTTCGCGTGGCTGCAGGCCCGCGCGATCGCGGGCAACTGGCCCGACTGGATGCAGAGCACGACGAGCTTCCTCGCTGCCAATGTGCAGATGGGTCAGTTCCCGTACATCTTCATCGAGATCGTCCTGATCTTCTTCTTCAGCTACTTCTGGACGACCGTGCAGTTCAGCCCCGACGAGATGTCGAAGCAGCTGAAGCAGCACGGGTCGTTCATCCCGGGCTACCGCCCCGGTCCGCGCACCGCGGAGTACCTCGAGACCGTGATGGAGCGCATCACCTATGTGGGCGCCGGCTTCCTCGCCGCCATCGCGATCATCCCGACCGTGGTGTCGTCGAGCATGGGCATCCCCCCGAATGTCTCGCAGTTCCTCGGCGGCACGGGCCTTCTGATCGTGGTGAGCGTCGGTCTCGACCTCATCCAGCGCATCGAGGCCAACCTGCTGATGCGCAACTACTCGGGCTTCCTCTCGGATGGTCCGAACGACGCCAAGGCTCCGCGTATCCGGAGCAGGCAAGGCTGACATGATGAGCGGCGGTTCCACCATCGCCACGACGAACGGCGCGCGTGCCAGCACTGGCAAGCGCGCCGTGTCGCCGCGTCCCGTGGTGGCGCTCCGCTCGGCCGACGAGGTCGCCGCGCTCGGAAGGGCAGGGGCGATCGCAGCGACGGCGCTCGACGCGGCGCGTCGCGCATGCATCGCGGGCTGCACCACCGCCGACATCGACCGCGCGGCGCACGCCGTGATCGACGCCGCGGGCGGCGAGGCGCTCTTTGTGGGTTACCGCGGTGCCGAGGGCTGCCGTTCGGCGTTCCCGTCGGCGACCTGCATCAGCGTGAACGACGAACTCGTGCATGGCGTGCCTGGTGCGCGCACCGTGCGCGACGGAGACCTGGTGGCCATCGATGTCGGCGTCCGCGTCGACGGCTGGTGCGGCGACTGTGCGGTCACCGTCGGCGTGGGCGCGGTGTCCGCGGCCGATGCGCAGCTGCTTTCGTGCGGCGAGCGCATGCTGGCGACCGCGATCGACATGGTCGTGCCGGGCCGCCGCAGGAGCGAGATCGCGCGCACCCTCGAGTCGATCGCCTGCGAGTCGGGCTACGCCGTCGCCGTCGATTTCGTCGGCCACGGCATCGGCCGCGAGCTCCACGAGGCGCCGCAGGTTCCGTGCGCGGTGAACGCGTCGTACCTCGAGCGCGGCGACTTCACGCTGCGCCCGGGCATGGTGCTCGCCATCGAGCCGATGATCGTGGCCGAGGCTCCCGCGCGGAACTCCCGCGGCGAGCTCGTCGGCCCGCGCGCAACGCTCGCCTCCGACGGCTGGACCGTGCGCGTCGATTCGGGCGCGCGCAGCTGCCACTTCGAGCACACCATCGCGGTGGGCCGCATGGGCGCCACCGTCCTCACCCGTCTGAACAACACCGTTGCCGAGGCGGCCCTGCGCCGCGCCGGCTGAATCTCGCCCGAAACCCCCAGAGAACACCCAGAACCGTTCGTCACGAAGGTCCCCAAGCACGATGGCCAAGGAAGACAAGATCACGCTCGACGCGGAAGTGACGGAGGCGCTGCCGAACGCCATGTTCAAGGTGCGGCTCCAGAACGACCAGCAGATCGTGGCCCATGTCAGCGGCAAGATGCGGAAGTTCTTCATCCGCATCCTTCCTGGCGACAAGGTGACCGTCGAACTCAGCCCCTACGACATGACCAAGGGCCGAATCGTCTACCGGTTCTGAGACCTGACCGAGAACCATGCGGGACCACAGCAGGCCCGCCCGACAGACCCAGGAGAACGCCATGAAGGTTCGCTCAAGCATCAAGCGCCGCACCCGCGACTGCCAGATCGTCGTCCGGAAGGGCAAGCGCTTCGTGATCAACAAGAAGAATCCCCGGCTCAAGCAGCGCCAGGGCTGAATCAAGCGGGATTTCCGCTACACTGTCCCATTCCCCCTCGGTCGACCCCGAGGGCTCGCCGGCCGTGTGAACGGCGGCATCGACGGAGCCTGAAATGCCTCGTATCGCTGGTATCGACATCCCTGAGAAGAAGAAGATCGGCGTCTCGCTGCGCTACATCTTCGGCATCGGTCCGAAGGTCGCGCTCGACATCCTTCGCGAGGTCGGCATCGACCCCGAGACCCGCACCAACGAGCTGAAGGAGCAGCAGATCGCCCAGATCGCGGGCATCATCGACTCGCGGTTCGTGGTCGAGGGTGCGCTCCGTCGCCAGATCCAGACCGACATCCAGCGCCTCAAGGACATCAAGTCCTATCGAGGCGACCGTCACCGCAGGTCGCTGCCCGTCCATGGCCAGCGCACCCGCTCGAACTCGCGCACGCGCAAGGGTAGGAAGAAGACCGTTGCGGGCAAGAAGGGCGTGAAGGGCTAAATCCCACGGATGCGGGCAAGGACTGCCCGCATCCTGAAGAGATCCCACGGATGCGGGCAAGGACTGCCCGCATCCTGAAGAGAGGTCCCACGGATGCGGGCGAGACCTGCCCGGATCCTGAAGGGGCGGTGGCGGGAGTGCTCGCCAGTCCTGCCTCGATCCGCTTTCGGGCGGAGAGGTTCGGCCCAAGCGCAGGCTTGACAGCGATTTCAGACGGCAGACCGAAGTACACGACACGCAGAGACCACGACGATGAACACGCCAACTCCCGCAGCAGCCTCGACGAAGAAGAAGGTCCGCAAGAATGTGACGCGCGGCGTCGTTCATGTGAACGCGACCTTCAACAACACCCTCGTCACCATCACCGACACCAGCGGCGAGACCATCTCGTGGGACTCGGCCGGCACCGTCGGCTTCAAGGGCGCCCGCAAGTCGACGCCGTTCGCGGCCAGCCGCGCCTCCGAGAAGTCCGGTGGCAAGGCCAAGCGCGTAGGCCTCAGGGGGTTTGAGGTTCGCGTGAAGGGCCCGGACCCGGGCCGCGAGAGCGCGATCACCGCG
>JBJTOV010000307.1:0-16121 GCA_046074745.1 Planctomycetota bacterium
TCGCGATCGGGGGCGCGATGCAGCCCGAGGTGGTGGCGCGCCTCGCCGAGACCGCCGCGGGCCTGTCGATCCCGCTGCAGCGCGCGGCCACGCCGGGCGGCTCGGGCACCGACACCGATGCGATCTTCGTGAACGGCGGAATCCCGTGCGGCCTGGTGTCGCTGCCGATCCGCTACATGCACACCACGGTCGAGATGACCAGCCTGCGCGACCTGAACCGCATCGCGCACCTCTTCGCGGGCTTCGCGCTGTCGATGAAGCCGGGCGAGCGGTTCGCGGCGACGCTGTAGTTTCGCGGGGCGGAATCGCGGCGCGGTGCAGACACGCGGCGCGGCGCAGACACGCGGCGCGGCGCGCCGCAATCACGACTTCCGCGGCGTCTTCTTGTCACCCCCGCGCAGCGTGTACGCGATCGCGGGCGGGAAGTTGGCGAGCACCAGCTTGCGACGGCCCTCGTGGCGGCGGCGCAGGCCCTTGCCGATGGTGCCGATGCGGCGCAGCCGCGCGCGGCCCGCGTTGTTCACGACGGGTGACTTCATCACCCGCACGCCCGCGTACTCGAAGTACACGATCTCGCCGCCGTCCTTGAGCAGCGCGAACATGCGGCGGAAGATGCGGCGCATCAGGCGCGGCGGGAAGTTGTTGAACGGCAGCCCGCACACGATCAGGTCGTAGCCGCCGCCGAGTTCGGCTTCCTCGATCGGCGCGCAGTGGAGCACGACCTTGACCTGCGGATGCCGCGGGCGGTACTTGGCGAGCAGGTCGCGCTCGAGCTTGCGGCAGAAGGCGCCGTTGATCTCGACGAGGTCGAAATGGTCGCCCGCCCGCAGGCGCCGCAGGATCGCGCGCGTGAACGGACCCGTGCCTGGGCCGACCTCGAGCACGCGCCGAGGGCCTTCGAGCCTCTCCATGCCCGCGACCATCGCCTTGGCCAGCGCGGGCGACGAAGGCCACACCGCGCCGGTGCTCTGGAAGTTGCGAAGGGCCTCGGACAGGAAGTCGAGCACGGGTCGGACATCCTACCGCGTCCGCGGCGCGCGACGGAGCGGCCGCCGCGCAGCCCGCGCAATTCACCGTACATTCACGCGCTCCCCCCCGAGGACCGCTCCATGGCTTTCGTCAACGAGAACTACCTGAAGCTCGCCGCCGGCTACCTGTTTCCCGAGATCGCGCGCCGCGTGTCGGCGTTCGCCGCCGAGCGGCCCGATCTTGCGAAGGAGATCATCCGCTGCGGCATCGGCGATGTGACCGAGGCGCTGCCGCCAAGCACCGTGCGCGCCATGAACGCGGCCAACCAGGAGCTTGCCGACCGCTCCACCTTCAAGGGCTACGGCCCGGGCACGGGCTACGAGTCGGTGCGCGCGGCGATCGCGCAGGGAGACTTCCGCGCGCGCGGCCTCGAGGTGGCCGACGACGAGATCTTCCTCTCGGACGGCTCGAAGGGCGACTGCGGCAACATCCTCGAGGTCCTCGGCACCGGGAACCGCATCGCGGTGACCGATCCCGTGTACCCCGCGTATGTCGACGCGAATGTGATGTTCGGCAACACGGGCGCGGCCATGACGGGCGGCGGCTACGAAGGCATCCACTACCTGCCGTGCACCGAGACGAACGGGTTCCTCGCCGATGTTCCCGCGGACGGCGCTCCCGCGCCCGATGTGATCTACCTGTGCTCGCCCAACAACCCGACAGGCACGGTGATGGACCGCGCGCGCGCCGAGGCGTGGGTGGCGTATGCGCGGCGGCACCGCGCGCTTCTCTTCTGGGACGCCGCCTACGAGGCCTACAACCGCGACCCCGCCGCGCCGAAGTCGATCTACGAGATCGCGGGTGCGCGCGAGTGCGCCATCGAGTTCCGCAGCTTCTCGAAGTCGGGCGGCTTCACGGGCGTGCGCTGCGGCTACACGGTGCTTCCGAAGAGCGTGATGGCGTACACGCGCGCGGGCGAGGCGGTGGCGCTGCACGGTCTGTGGACGCGTCGCTGGAACACGCGCTCGAACGGCGTGAGCTACGCGGTGCAGCGCGGCGCCGAGGCGCTGTACACCGCGGAAGGCCGCCGCGAGGTCGGCGCGCTGGTCGACTTCTACATGGAGAACGCGCGCATCCTGCGCGAGGGCTGCCGCGCGCTTGGCTGGAAGACCTGGTGCGGCGAGCATGCGCCGTATGTGTGGTGCAAGACGCCGGGCGGCGCGGACAGCTGGAGCTTCTTCGACCGCCTGCTGCGCGAGGCGCGCGTGGTGACCACGCCGGGCGCGGGCTTCGGGCGCTGTGGCGAGGGCTACTTCCGGATCAGCGCGTTCAACGCGCGCGCGAATGTCGAGGAGGTCGTGCGGCGGCTCGCGCGGGTGTGAGGCGCCGCGCCGCGCAAAACGCAGCACGCCGACGCTTGGGCGTCGGCGCGTTGCGTAGATGAGGAGAGAGAGAAGTCTGCGCTGCGCCGTGTCCCTTCGGCGCGTCGCAATGAGAACGCATGACCCCCGTGGTCGGTTCGCGGATTTCGAGGGGTCTTCTCCCTATTCGCTCGGCGCGCCCGCGGGCTGCGCGATTCGGCGGCGCGCGGCGCCTTGCGCGGGAAACCGCCGCTTTCCCGCGGGTTCTCGGCCTTCCTGAAATGCGAACGGCCCGCGGCATCCTGCCGCGGGTCCGTTCAGCGTGGAAATCGGTGGATGTTCGCGCGGGTCAGGCGCGCGCCGCCAGCAGCCGTCCGCTCGCCTCGGGGGCGCCCCGCTCGGCAAGGCCCGCCTGCATGTACTTGCGCGCCATGCCGATGTTCTGCAGCTCGGGCGCGCCGCGCATGCCGGCGAACGCCTCGAACCATCGCTTCGCGAAGGCGCCCGTGGCCGAGCCCGGCTGGTTCTCGCGGAAGCGGTCGAAGCTCTGCATGAGCGCGTCCATCATCTCGTCGCGGTTGACGCTGCCGTTGCCGTCGAGGTCGAGGCGCTTGAACAGCCGCTCGTTGCCGTTGAAGTCCTTCACGGTGAGCACGCCGTCGGCGTCGGCGTCGCGCATCTCGAACGCGGCGTCGGCAAGGCGGTTCACCATCTCCTTGGGCGACTCCTCGACGCGCGCGGGGTTCGCAAGCGACATCGCCAGGTCCATCGCGTTGACGGTTCCGTCGCCGTTGTGGTCGCCGCCCGCGGCGTTCTGCCACGCGGCGCTCTGCGCGCTCGCGGCCTGGTTGTTCAGCGAAAGCGCGAGGTCCTGCGCGTCGACATTGCCGTCGCCGTTCAGGTCGTTGGTGCCGCCCGCCTGGCCCCACGAGCCCGTGACGGCGCCCGTGCCCGTGGTGGGCGACGCCGAAGCCATCGCCAGGTCCTGCGCGTCGACGATGCCGTCGACATTCAGGTCGGCGAGGGCGTTCGAGGTGCCCCAGTACTGCATGATGGTCGCCGCGTCGACGGGCGCCTGCATGGTGCCGCCGAGCTGGGGCGTCTGGTCGGCCGCGGGCTGGATCTGCTCGACGGGCACGCTGGCGGTGGCCGCGTTGCGCAGCGTCGGGCGAATCATGTTGACGGAAAGCGACGGTCCCGAGATATGCATGGGGTGCTCCTTCAGCCACGCGACATGGACGCGGAATCCCGCGACGCATGGAGCATGGCCGCGATGCATGGCAACCCCCGTGCCAGCGCCGCAGGCGCGTTCAAACTGCGTGTCGGAGGCGCGGCGCGCGCGGAATCGGCGCGCGATGCGCGGTTCCTGCGCCCGGTCCGCGCGCGGCGGCTAGCTCCAGCCCTTGCTCGGCTTGCGCTTCGGAAGGATCGCGTCCTCGGCGGTGGTGACGCGGCCGTCGTTGCCGCGGTACCCGAGGCACACCACGAACATCTCCACGCTTTCCGCGCGAGAGGCGCGCGGCTTGTAGCCCTTCGCCTCCTCGAACATGCGGGCCGCGCGCTTCAGGAGCTCGGGGTACTCGGCGCCCTCGAAGACCTTCATCACCAGGTTTCCGCCGCGGCGAAGCCAGGTGTTCGACAGGTCGAGAAGGTCGTGGCACAGCCGCACCGAGCGGAAGTGGTCGCCCATCGGGTCGCCCGTCGTGTCGGGCGCCATGTCGGAGAGGACCACATCGAACGGCTCGCCGCCGAGATCGTCGAGCGTGACATCGCGGAGATCGGCCTGCAGCAGCCGCACATTCGGCGGATAGCCGCCGCCGTTGATCTGCTTGAGGTCGACGCCGATCACCTCGCCCTTCGGACCGACGCGCGCCGACGCGACCTGCGACCAGCTGCCCGGGGCGGCGCCCGCGTCGAGCACGCGGTCGCCGCGGCGCAGCACGCGCTTGCGGTCATCGATGTCGATCAGCTTGTAGGCCGCGCGGGAGCGGTAGCCTTCTTCCTTGGCGAGGCGGAAAAAGTGGTCCTGGACTTCCTTCACGGCGTTCCTTCACGGGACCGCGTCGCGCGGGAATCCCAGCGACGCACTGTAGCGGGCCGCGCAGGAGGCCGCGGCGAGGATTGCGGTTGCGGCGCACGCCCATTACTTCAAATCAGTACTTCAAATCAGTACTTCGAAGCGGCGCTTCGGGGCGGTGCGTCAGGTAAGGGCTTCGGATCGGGGGCGTGAGATCGGGGCTCGCGATCGGGTTCTCGCGATCGCCCTCTCACGGTCACGGATCGCGAATCACGATGCCGACCGCCGTCGGATCGGGCACCACGGCGACGCGGATGTTGCCCTCGGTGGTGCGCAGGACGATCGGGTTCGTGCCGTCGTTCAGCGAAGCGAGGAAGCGGTCGTGGTCGTTGTCGTCCGAGGCGGCGCTCCACTTGCCGAACTCGCAGCGGTGGCGCACCTCGCCACCCACGGTCTCGCAGTCGAAGGCGCCCTTCGACTCGCCGCGCACGCGGTAGTCGATCGAGCCTTCGCTGGTCACGATGGTGACGGGGCCCGTGATCGCCCACGGGGTCATCATGCGCACATCGCCGAGCGTGGTCTCGATGTCGACGGGGCCCTGGTTCTCGATGACGGTCACATCGCCCTTCTGCGTGCGGATCTTCACGGTGTCGAGGGCGGGCGTGATCACCAGCACCTGCATCTCGTGGAAGTGCTTCTCGGGGTTCGGGGTGTCGGTGCGCACGACGAGCGTCTGGCTGCCGCCCGCGCGAGGCTCGAGCGTGGCGGTCCACTGGGCGTCGTCGAGCGCCTCGCGGCCTTCCTGCCAGCGGCCGAGTCCGTGCTTCGAAACACGGCGGACCTCGACGAAGGTGCTCTTGACATCGCGGTCGGCGCGCACGATGACGCTGCCCGAGAAGTTGTCGATGTCGACGGCGAGCGGGCCATCGGTCTTCAGCTCGACCGCGTCGTCGGTGTGGAAGGTCCGCGCCCGCATAAGGTCGCGGAAGTTGCGGTCGTTGTGCAGGACCTGGTCCTCGACCGTGCGATGACTGCGGCAACCCTCGCCGAACGGCAGGAGCACGGCGGCAAAGGCGAGAGCGGCGGCGGCGCGCGTGGCGGTCGGACGGTCGGTCGGACGGTCGGTCATGGTCTCGGGGCTCCGGCATGCCCGAAAGTGCGCGCGATTCGTGCGCAGCGCCTCGGGGCGCCCCCTGTATCGGCGTTCGGAGCGGGTATCAATCACCCCACGGGCCCACGGACCCCATCGATGCGCGGAACAGGGCGTCACAATCTCGCCATGCTGACCTCGGCGGCGATCGCGGCATCCGCGGCGGCGCAGGTCGAGCTTGACCTCGACCGCGCGCTGGCGCCCCAGCCACCGAAGCAGGACCGATATCTGGTCAAGCTGCCGCCGCGTGAAACGGTCGACGGCGCGGCCGTGGCGCGCTCGGGGCGCGTGGTGCTGTTCTTTCTGCGCGACGACCCGCGCATGGCCGCGCGCGAACCAGCCGACGGGCCGTTCTTCGAGCGCCTGCAGCCGATCGCCTCGATCGGCCTCGAGGGTGTGACCGACGACCTGATCGTGATCGACGACCGCACCGCGCAGGTGTTCGGCGGAGCACTCGACCGGCTCGAGGGCGGCTGGCGCGTGCAGGCGGTGCTCGACACCTATTTCACCGAGCGCGGCCACCTTGGCCCCGGGAACCGCAGCTCGGAGCCCGTGGCCATCGAGCGCGCCACCGACGCCGCCGAGGAGACCGTGCTCGAGCTGACGCGCACCGTGCCGGCCGAGCCGCTGCCCGCGAACCCGAAGGTCGAGTGGATCGAGCGGCGCAGCGAGCTGCTTTCGCGGCACTTCCGCCGCGAGGTCTCGCTGCGCGCGGGCATCGTGCGCCCGTTCGGCTACGACGACCTGTCGTTTCCGCGGCGCATGTGGCCGACCGTGTATGTGGTGCCCGGCTTCGGCGGCACGCGCGCGATGGCCGCGGCGCGGGCCGACGCGCTCGCGGTGCGCAGCGCGCGCGACGCGGTGCCGCAGGCGGTGTGGGTGTTCCTCGACGCCGAAACGCCGTGGGGCCACCACGGTTTCTGCGACTCCGAGACGAACGGGCCCGTGGGCCGCGCGCTGGTCGAGGAGTTCGTTCCGTTCCTCGAGGAGCGCATGCGGCTGGTCGCGAAGCCCGAGGCGCGGCTGGTGACGGGCCACTCGAGCGGCGGCTGGACCGCGGTGCACCTTGCGCTTGCCTACCCCGAGGTGTTCGGCGCGTGCTTCGCGAGCGCGCCCGACCCGGTCGACTTCAGCGCCTTCCAGCGCACCGACCTCTACCGCGACAAGAGCTTCTTCCTTTCGAAGGATGGCTCGGAGACGCCGAGCTATCGCGGCATCCTCGGCCCCTCCGACGACCGCGTGTACATGACCGTGCGCGACGAGATGGGCACGGAGCGCGCCATCGACCCCGACGGGCGCAGCGGCCAGCAGTGGGACGCCTGGGAGGCGATGTGGTCGCCCTTCGACACCGCGCGCAACGCGCCGCGGCCGATCTGCGACCCAGAGACAGGCGACATCGACCTCGTGTCTGCCGAGTCGTGGACGCGACACGATTTCGGCCGCCGCGTCGAACGCGACGGCGGCCGCACGGCGCGGCTCCTCGTCGAGCGCGTGCGCATCCTGTGCGGCGCGCGCGACTCGTACTACCTGAACGAGGCGGCGGCGCGGCTCGAGGCGAAGGTCAAGGCGTGGCAGGCGCGCGAGCGTGCGGCGGGCCACGCGGCGCCGACGGGGCCCGGGTACATCGAGCTCCTCGAAGGCCTCGACCACGGCACCGTGGTGCCCGTGGCGACCCTGCGCTTCCATCAGGAGATGCTCGCGCACCTGCGCGCGCACGGGCTCGCCGATCTGCCGACGGGCGGCGGTTCGCGCGCCACGGGGCTGCCCGACGGCACGCCCGTGGGCGCCCCCGACCGCGATGCGCGGCCTGCCGAACGACCCCGTTGAGCGGGGATTCCTGCTTTTCGCGCTGACGGACGCGCTGCGTTCGCGCATCATGCACGCTCCATGAGCCTGCATCGATCGTTCCGCCGCGTCCTTCGTCCGCTCGCCTCCCTCGCGCTCGCGGTGGCGCTTGCGGCGCCGCTGACCGCGCGCACCGAGGCGCACGCGCAGTTCGGCCGCCAGCTGCCCTCGCCCGTGTCGGCGCAGCAGCTCGAGCAGTTCGCGAAGGACGCGGGGCTTTCGACGGCCGCGCGCGATGCGGCGCTTCGCCTGCACGAGGCGTACTTCGAGCGCTTCCGAACCTTCGAGGAGAACGAGGTCGACCCCGCGCTCAAGAACGCCGCGCCGCGCGACTTCGCGATGACGCGCTCGGTCGAGGATGCGCGCCGCGAGGCCGACCTGCGCCGCCGCGTGCTGCAGCGCGCCGCGCAGATCGACGGGCAGCTGGTCGACGAACTGCTCGGCACGGTCGGCGGCGACGATGCGCTGCGCCTCGAGCGGCTGCGCTCGGCGCTCGCGCGGCGGCGCGCGGCCAGCACGCTGCCTTCGATCGCGATCGGCGGCGACGAGCTTCGCTTCGACCTGCACACCGCCGCGGTGCTGGCGACGGTGCCCGAGGCGACGCGCGCGTCGCTCGCGCCGGGCTTCGATTCCTACGACGGCGAGCTCACCCGCCTTTGCGAGCGCTACGCCGAGGCGTCGATCGCGCGCGGGGTGAAGGCCGCGCAGATCCGCGAGGAGATGGGCCTGGCGCAGGCGCCCGACGCCGGCGGCGAGGGCGGCGAAGATGCGATGCAGCGGTGGTTCGAGTCGATGCGCGAGGTGCAGCGGCGCGCCAGCGAGGAGGTCGTGGCCACGAGCGCGCGGCTGCGCAGGCTGCACCGCGACACGCTGGCGCAGGCCGAGCCCCTGCTTTCGCCGCGCGAGGCGATGGCGCTGCGCACGCATCTCGCGAGCGGCGTCTATCAAGGCGCGTTCGCGAAGAGCGCGTTCGCCGACCTGCTTGCGTCGCTGGCCGCGAAGCGCGCGGCGGGCGAGTTCGACGATTCGCGCTGGGCGGGCATCGAGGACGCGGTGGCCGCGCACGCGCCCACGCTGCGCTCGCTCTCGGACGCGGTGATGGATACCGAGGACGCGCGCGCCGAATCGGGCGAGGGCTTCCAGACGATCGTGGTGCGCGTGGGCGAGGACAACGCCGGATCCTCCGACGACGCGCGCCGCATCGAGGCGCGCAAGCGCCTTGGCGATGCCGATGCAGTCGCGGCCGACGCGCTGCGCGCCGCGGCTGGTCTTCCCGCAAGCGTCGATGCGCCGCAGGTCGCGGGCCGCACCGTCATCGGTGGAGTCGATCTCGGTGGTGGCGGCGACATCGCCATCGGGTCGGTGGCCATCATGGTCGGCGGCGATGGCGAGGCGATGGTGCTTTCGGGCGACGACATGGATGGCTTCGGCTTCATCGGGTTCGGAGGACCGGGCACGGCGGCGCCGAGGCCCATGACGCGCGAGGAGCTCGACGCGCTCGCCACGCGCATCGCGCTCGACGGCGCGGCGCGCGCGGCGTTCGACGGAATCGTCGAGGAATGCGCCACGGCGCGCGCGGCCGCCGAGGCCGAAGCGGGCCAAGGCGCGCAGCCGATGGAGGTCGAGGCGGGCGGAGGCATCGCGATCAGCCTGTCGATCGGGCCCGATGGCGGCGCGTCGATCGCGGAGCCCGATCCTGCGAAGGCCGCGGCGCTGGTCGCAGCCATCGAGTCGGCCGAGGAGAAGATGTTCGACGCGCTGAAGGCCGCGGCGCCCGCCGACCGCGCGACGGCGCTCGAGGAGGCGCGGCGCATGCGTGCGCGCGTGCGCCTCGCCACGGGCGAGCGCGGCGCGGTGACCGCCGACCTCGTGCGCATCGTCGAGGCCGCGGCGCTGGCCGAAGCGTCGCGCGCGGCGATCGCGGCGCAGCTTTCCGCGTGGGACGAGGCGTCGGTGCCCGCGCTGCGCACCATGCGCGGCGAGGTCGACGCCGCGGCGCGCGAGCGCGACGAGGTGATGAAGCGCGCCATGAACCAGGAGACCGTGTCGGGCACCGAGGAAGGCGGCGCCAGCGTCAGCCGCAGCGTGAGCTTCGACGGCGAGATGGCTGCCGAGATGCAGCGGCTCGACCGCCGCATCGCCGACGCGCGCGGCCGCGTCGAGTCGCTGCACGAGTCGGCCGTCGCCGCCATGGCCGACGCGCTCGCCGCCGACACCGCCGCGCAGCGCGCGTTGCGCCGAGGCTACCTGCGCGCCGCGAACCCGGGCATCTACCGCCGCATGCGCGACCTTGCGCCGTTCTTCGAGCGCGCGCTGCGCGCCGTGGGCGACGACGCGGGCGCGCGCGAAACGGTGCTCGCCATCCGCGCCGAGCTCGACGAGGCGCGCGAGGCGCGCTGCGAGGCATTCCTCGAGGAGCGCGAGAAGGCCGCGGCCGCCGCGAAGTCCGACGACGAAGACCTGGCGGGCAACCTCTCGGGCATGCAGGCCAGCATGCTGCAGACGAAGCGTCTTTCCGAAGACCTTCGCCAGATCGAGTCGAGCCTGTTCCGACGCCTGGTCGACTTCGTGTCGGCCGCTGCGGGCGCGGAACGCGCGAAGGAGATCGGCGAACTGCCCTCGAACGAGCGCAGGCAGCCGAGCATCCGCTTCGGCGGCTGATCGCTACGATCCGCGTCTATGCCCGACCAGAGCCCGATCGATCCGTCGCTCCTCGAGTTCTTCGACTCGCCCGTCGACACGCCGTTCGTCATCGAGCATGTCAACGAGGAGTTCACCTCGGTGTGCCCGAAGACAGGCCACCCCGACTTCGGGCGCATCATCCTGCGCTACCAGCCGGCGGCGGTATGCGTCGAGCTCAAGAGCCTGAAGCTCTACCACCAGAGCTTCCGCAACGCGGGCATCTTCTACGAGGCGGTGACCAACCGCATGCGCGACGACCTGGCGCAGGCCATGAGCCCCGCGTGGATGCAGCTGATCACCGACTGGAAGGGCCGCGGGGGCATCCGCTCGAAGATCGTCGCCACCTACGGCGATGTGCCCGAGTGCTGGGCGACCAGGCTCGACGCCTGAGCCGCCTCAGAGCATGTACTTCTGCAGAAGCGCCACGACCTTCGGCTGGTCGGGGTTCGCCTTGAGCGAGCGCTGCAGCATCGAGCGCGCCTCGAAGCGCAGCGGATCGTCGTCCTGCCGGCCGCCGCGGATCCAGCCGTTGAGCGCGTTGACGCCCACGCCGTTCAGCGCGGGCCAGTACTGCGGGTCGGCCTCGATCGACTTGCGGTAGGCCGCCGCAGACGCGTCGAACTCGTTCAGGCGGAAGAGCGCCCAGCCGAGCCTCTCGTAGGCGGCCGCGCTCGGGGTGGTGCGGGTCAGCGCCTCGGCGGCGTTCGCGGCCTCGCGGTAGCGCTTCTCGGCGGCATACGCGTTGATCAGGGTGAGGATCACATCCTCGGGCGGCTCGATGAGCTCGGTGGCGGTCTCGTACTCGCGGATCGCGTCGGGTCCGCGGCCCGCCTTCATGTAGGCGCGGCCGAGGGCGAGGTGGGCGCGGCCGTCCTGCGGGTTCACCTCGACGGCGCGCTCGGCGAAGGCGATGGCGCCGTCGAGCTGGCCGACCTCGAGGAGGAGCCGCGACATGGCGGTGTTCGAATCGGCGTCGCGCGGGCGGATGGCGAGGGCGCGCTGCACGGCGCGGATCGCCTCCTTCACGCGGCCGAGCGCCTCGAGCACGCGGCCGTGGCCCGCGTTTGCCTCGAAGTCCTCGGGCTTGAGCGCCGCCGCGCGCGCGTATGCGGGCTCGGCTTGGCGAAGGTCGCCCTGCTCCTCGAGCACGCCCGCCATGCCCGTGTAGGCGTCGGCAAGGGTCGGGTTCTCCTGCAGCAGGTCGCGGAAGATGCGCAGCGCGGTGTCGTAGTCGTCGGATTGCGCGGCGGTGCGCGCTTCGGCCAGCTGCGACTCTTCCGCATCGTTCGGCTCGATCCGCAGCGTGGGCGGCGGAAGGTCGGGCTTCTCCATGATCGGTGCGAGCGTGATCGCACTGAGCCCCCCGCCGCTTCGCGTCGCGCATCCACCACCGATCAAGACCGTCGAGACGGCGGACAGCACGGCGAGCTGGAGCGGAACGGTCGGTCGGATGGTCGCCAGACAGGCGAGAGGACGGTTCATGGCGATCCTTCCATCGGGCAACGGACCGAGAATCCTGCAGCAACGCGGGCCGAATCGTGCCGCTCGGCCGTTCATGCCGCTGCAGGGAGCGGTTCCCGATGTCACTTCGACCCGCTCACCTCGGTTTCGCGCGACCACCGGCAAGCGCGACAAGCGCGTCGGCGTTGACGCGGTCCCATGGCTCGCCGCGGGGCGAATCGCCCTTCTCGGTCTCGAGCACCTTGGGAACATGCGCGAACGCGGGATGGCGCAGCACAGCCTCGAACCAGGCGTTTCCGCAGAGCCCGTGCCCGATGTGCGCGTGGCGGTCCTTCCGCGACGCGAACGGCGCTTCCGAGTCGTTCACATGGATGGCCGCCACATGCTTCAGGCCCGCCTCGCGGTCGAAGCGCTCGAGCGTGGCCTTCGCGGCGGCCGGCGTGTCCACCGCGTATCCCGCCGCGAACACATGGCAGGTGTCGATGCAGTACGCGACGCGCTCGGGCTCCTTCACAAGCTCGCGAATCCTTGAGAGATGGTGGAACGCGTACCCGAGGTTGGTGCCCGTGCCTGTCGTCGTCTCGAGCGCGATGCGGACCTTGTATCCCTTGAGCTCGCGGTGCAGCCGGTCGATCGCCTTCGCGATGCGCTTCAGGCCCGCGAGCTCGTCGGCCGACGGCTCGCCATCGAGGTCGTTCGGATCCTTCGGCTTGCGCGCCGCACCGAGGTGCGCCCCGGGATGCGCCACCGAGACGGACACGCCGAGCCGCTCGCAGCGCTCGAGCTCGGCGCGCTGGCAGGCGACCGACTTCGCGAGGTTCGCTTCGTCGGGCGACGCGAGGTTCACGAGGTAGCTGTTGTGGCTGACGATGCGCCCACCCTCCGCGAACAACGTGCCCTTGCGCGCGGCGTGGAACTCCGCCACCTCGTCGGCCGAGAGCGGCTTCGGCGTCCACTGCCGCTGGTTGCGCGTGAAGATCTGCACCGCGCCGAAGCGGAGGGCAACCGCCTCGTCGACCGCCGCACGCAGCGCACCCGCGGTCGAGAGATGCGAGCCGATCCAGAGCGCCTCGCAGCGCGATGCATCCTGCTTCATGCGGGCGCCGCCTGCATGATGCCGAGCTCGCGCACAAGCGACTCCGCTGCGACGGCGGCCTGCACGCGCAACTCGGGAACCGCGGTCGACTCCCAGAGCTCGCCACGGCGCAACGCGCCGACGAGCCGCATGCCCTGCTGCGGCGACCCATGTGCGTCAAGGAGCCGCCCCTCGGCATCCGACCGGAGCCCCAGTCCGAGCGAGTCCGCCGCCGCCATGCCGCTGCGAAGCAGCGAGCCAAGCAGCGGATCGACCGTGTCGGCCACGCTTGTGACGGGGCCGACGCAATTGACGATCCGCACCGCGCGGACCGTCTGCGACGGGCCTCGCGCGGGCTTGACCGTCACATCGATCGCCTCGGTGCCCGCGACAGCCGCCAGGCCCGCGATACCTCCGCCGACAAGTTCGAGCGTGCCCGCCGCGCGCTCCGCCTCGAGCAATGCCAGCAGGTGCGGCGGCACGCGGTGCCTGTGGATCTCCCAGTAGGGCCGCAGCCTGCGCATGAAGTACGCCCGCTGCTCGATCGACCACGACTGCCAGACCTTGGTCGCGTGGGGGCGCACGCCGTCGATGGCGCCGTGCCATTCATGACCGTGCGCGGCAAGCTCGCGCACCGTGCGCCGCACGAGACGGAACGCGTCCTGTGGACCGCGGGCGAGCTCGGAGAAGTCGAGCGCGGGCGGCGCGCCGTGCGACGCGGCGTGCGGCAGAGGGAATCGGCCGTTGCGCGACACGAGCACGAGCTTGCCACGGTGTCCGCGCCGCCGCAGGCCAAGCACGACATCGATCGCGGTGAGCCCGCTGCCGACGACGACGACCGTGTCCTCGGACGGAATGCCATCGAGCGCGCCCGCCTCCCATGGGTCGTCCACGAGAAGCTTGCGCGGAATGGCGGCGAGCGACTCGCCACCGACACCACGCCATGGAGCGCGGGCCTGCGGAAGCCCGACCGCAAGCACAACGCCGCGTGCGATCACCGTGCGCCCCGAGGCGAGGAGGAGCTCGAAGCCCGACCCGTGGCGCTCGAGGTGCACGACGGCGTCGGACACGAAGCGCGGGCCCGAACCCGCCGCGTCGAGCGCGCCGCGCACGGTCTCGAGCAGGTAGCGGCCGAACTGGGCGCGCGGCGCGAAGTCGCCCGATCCGTAGCGCCCGGGCGCTTCGCGCTCGAGCCACTCGTGGAACGCGGTCGGCCTCTCGGGGAACGCGCCCATGCGCGCGGCAGGGACATTGAGCAGATGGTCCGCGTCGCACGCGCCGTAGGCGACCCCGGGCCCCGGGCGGGAGCGGCGCTCGAACACCGCGATGCTCGCACCGGGCGCCGCTGCCGCGATGCGGACCGCCGTCATGAGCCCGCTGAATCCGACGCCGACGATCGCGACATCGCACTGCGCGGGCGGCTCGCGCGTGAATCCGAGCGGATTCCGCGCGCGCTCCGCCTCGGCCGCGCGCTGCACGCGCGCGACGGCTTCGCGCCGCGCACGCGAATGCCGCCGCACGCGCGCGACCATCTCGACCGCATCGGGAAACTTGACCATGTAGTCGTTCGCGCCGAGCTCGAACGCCCTTGCCTTCGCCTCCGCGTTCTCGACGCTCGTCAGCATGAGCACGGGGACATCCGCCAGCGCCGCGTCGGCGCGATAGCGGTCGAGCAGCTCGAAGCCGTCGATCCCGGGCATCTCGATGTCCTGCAGGATCACCGTCGGCCCGAACTCCTTCGCCGCTGCAAGCGCGTCCTGCGGCCGCGACACCACGCGAAGCTCGATGCCGCCCGCGGCGGCGAGCACGCGCCGCACCGCCTCGCCCATCATGGGCTGGTCGTCGACGAGAAGGACGCGGTCTTCGGCAGCCATGGGAGTGCTCACACCATCCTCGCGCCCGCGGCGCGCGCCGCGGCCACGATGCGCTCGGCCGTGCGCACGGCCGCGAAACCGTCCTCGGCGTTGACCAGCGGACGGCGGTTGGTGCGCACCGCGTCGAGGAAGTCGAGCATCTGCAGCTTGAGCGGCTCGCCCGAGCCGACCGCGAGCGGCTCCATGGCGATCATCTCGAGGTAGTTCACGCTCGAAAGATCCTCGCCGGCCTTCAGGCGCGCGCGCACATCGGCGAGCTGGCCCGCGTTCGCGGTCTTGCGCACGACGGTGCCCTTCTTCTCCACGAAGTCGGCCGAGATGTACGCGTCCTCGCTGATCAGGCGGATCTTGCGCTCGGTCTTGAGCGCGAGGCGGCTCGCCGTGACATTCGCCGTGCAGCGGATGCCGTCGGGGCCCGCGGGAAACACGAGGCGCGCGTTGCACACATCCTCGGCCTCGCCCACCACGCACACGGCGTTCGCGTGGATCTCCTCAGGCTCGCCGCCCATGAGCATGAGCAGCACATCGAGGTCGTGGATCATCATGTCGAGCACGACGCCCACATCGACCGAGCGGAAGGTCATCGGGCTGACGCGGTCGATCTCGATGAAGCGCGGCGACATCGTGCCCGCCGCGATCAGCTCGCGCACGGCCACCATGACGGGGTCGTAGCGCACCACATGGCCGACCTGGAGCAGCGAACCCGTGCGCTTCGCGGTGTCGGCGATCGAGCGCGCCTCGGCCACATCGGACGCGAGCGGCTTCTCGACGAGGCACGCGACGCCCGCCTCGAGCAGCGGCTCGACGATGGCGCGGTGGGTGACGGTGGGCGTGGCGACGGTGACCGCGTCGACGCCTGCGTCGATCAGCTCGCGCACGGAGCCGAACGCGCGGCCGCCCCACTCCTCCGTGATCTTGGCGGCGCGCTCGGCGCTGCCGTCGATCACGCCCACGAGCTCGCAGCCGTCGGTCTGCGCGTACAGGCGCGCGTGGTGCCGACCCATGCGTCCGACGCCGATCGTGGCGCAGCGAAGGGTCCCGGTCTTGGTGGCGGTCGTCATGGCGTCGATTCCCTTCAGGCGCGGGCGCGGACGGTGGCCGCGTGCGCAACGGCGTTCTTGAACATCTGCAGGCCGGGCGTGTCGCCCGATCGCTGCGCGGCCGACAGGCGCGTCCAGCGCGGGTGCTGCGTCCAGCGCAGGTAGCGCTCGGGGTGCGGCATCAGGCCGAACACCAGGCCCGATGCGTCGCAGATGCCCGCGATGCGGTTCATCGAGCCGTTGAAGTGGTCGCCCGCGCCGTAGCGCACCGCGACCTGCCCGTTCGCCTCGAGCTGCTCGATCGTCTCCTCGTCGGCGACGAAGCGTCCCTCGCCGTGCGCGCACGGGATCAGCGCGGTCGCGGCGTTCATGCGCAGCCCGCGCGTCCACACGCAGCGCGTGTCGGCGGGGATCTCCATCGTGGTCCAGATGTCGTTGAAGCGCGCGGTCTCGTTCTGCGCGAGGGCGACCGTCGGCTCGGCGGGAACGTCGCTCCACGATTCGCCCTGCGCCGGCCCGGGCAGGAGCCCCGCCTGCACGGCGATCTGGAAGCCGTTGCACGGCGTGATCATCGGCACGCCGCGCTCGATCGCGGCGGCGAGCGCCGGGTAGATCGACTGGCGGATCAGGACGCCCATGATGCGGCC
>JBJTOV010000308.1:0-8436 GCA_046074745.1 Planctomycetota bacterium
GGGCCAACGGCGTGTCTCCGCACAAACCTCGGGTGCCCGCAGGCTTCAGCCTGCGGAACGGGTTGCGCGCGCCGTCGATCGACTCCCACGCCCGTGGTTCCGCACCCTGAAGGGTGCGGGCACCCAAGCAGTTTGACGGAACGGGTTTGGTTCGCCGTCGGTCGAGCTCTGTGCGCGAAGCGCTGCTGCAACGGCGCGGTCCCACACCAACGGCGCGCTCTCACACCAACGGCGTAGTCCCGCACCAACCTCGGGTGCCCGCAGGCTTCAGCCTGCGGAACGGGGTGCGCGCTCCGTCGATCGACCCCCGTGCCCGTGGTTCTGCACCCGAACTGGGATCCGCGCACAGTGCGGCCGATCTCAAACGCGGCCAAAATCAATCAAGGCCAAAGTCAAACGAGGCCAAAGTCAATCAAGGCCAGAGTCAATCGAGGCCAAAGTCAATCAAGCCCACAAGGAAACGCGCTCAGCGCCGCCACTCGGTCGGCATCTCGGCGCCCTTCACCATGGCGTAGGCACGCTCGAGCAGTTCGCGAATTCCCTCGCCCGTCGCGGCGGAGATCACCACAGGCTCCTCGCCCTTCGCGGCGCCCACGCCGAGGCCGATCTCGGTCGCCAGGCGGCGGATGCGCTTCGCGCGCTCCTCCTCGGGCACGAGGTCGACCTTGGTGAACACGACGAGCTCGGGCTTCTCGGCGAGAAGCGGCGAGAACGCATGCAGTTCGGCGCGGATCGTGCGGTAGTTCTCGGCGGGCTTCGTGCCGTCGAGCGGCGCAAGGTCGACGAGATGCATGATCGCCTTCGTGCGCTCGATGTGACGGAGGAAGTCGTGGCCAAGCCCCGCGCCCTCGCTGGCACCTTCGATCAGCCCGGGGATGTCGGCGAGCACGATGCGGCGGTCGCCCGGCAGCTCCGCGATGCCGAGCTGCGGCGTGCGCGTGGTGAACGGATAGTCGCCCACCTTCGCGTTCGCGCGGCTCGACTTGCCGAGCAGCGTGCTCTTGCCCGCGTTCGGCATGCCCACGAAGCCGATGTCGGCGATCAGCTTCAGCTCGATGCGCAGCGTGCGCTCGACGGGCTCGCCGCCCGGCTCGCACTCGGTCGGCGCCTGATGGGTCGCGGTCTTGAAGCGGTCGTTGCCCCAGCCTCCGCGGCCGCCGTGGGCCACGATGTGCTGCTGGCCGTCATCGAGGATCTCGCAGACGAACTCGTCCGTCTCGGCGTCGTGCACGATCGAGCCGAGCGGCACGCGCACCAGGAGATCGGGCGCGTCGGCGCCGTGGCTCTTCTTGCGCGAGCCGTTCTCGCCGCCCTTCGCGAAGAGATGCGGGCGGTGCTGGAACTCGACCAGCGTGTCGAGGTGCGCGTCGCCCACGAGGATCACATGGCCTCCGCGGCCGCCGTCGCCGCCGTCGGGGCCGCCCTTCATGATCGACTTCTCGCGACGGAACAGCGACGCGCCGTTTCCGCCGCGGCCGCTGCGCACATGGATGATGGCTTCGTCGACGAGCATCGCCTGATGATGGGGCGCACGCGCGCCCGAAGCAAACGCCGCACGCTTTCGCGTGCGGCGCAGTATTGAACTTCAGAATCCGACGCTCAGCCGACAGCCGTGTAGCGCGGCGTGGCGGGGTCGGCGGGAATGATGTCCACATGGTTGCCGCGGAAGCTGACCGTGCCGGCGGCGAGCGCCATCAGCGAGTCGTCCTTCGCGATCTGGACGAGGTAGCCGGGCTTCCACTTGGTGCCGCACTGGCGCACGATGATCGAACCGGCCTTGGCCATCTGGCCGCCGTAGACCTTCACGCCGCGGAACTGCGGGTTCGAGTCGCGTCCGTTCTTGGTAGAGCCCTGACCCTTCTTGTGTGCCACGACGAAATCTCCAGTTGGTCGGGCGCCGCTGGATCGCGGTGCCGAGTCGCGCAAAGATACCGATCGGTCAGCGGAAAATCCACTCGCCGACCGTCGGCTTATAACTGGCGGCAAGGTTCGCGGTCGGGTCGCCGGGCACGCTGAAGGTCAGCGGCAGATTGGCGCGCAGACGGACGGGCTCGCCCGTCTTCGGGTTCGGCACCGTCTTCGACTCCGACGAGAGGCCCTGCACGAACACGGTCAGCTCCACGGGCTCGAAGTTCTCGGCCGCGTTCTTGGGAGCCCCGACCTTCCGATCGAGTTCGGTCATCGGGGGCACTCGGAACACGAGCAGGCCCGTCTTCGCGTTCTCCTCGCCCTGGAGCAGATCGCCGAGGATGGAGAACTGGTCGACGACCAGCGGGTCGTTCAGCAGCTTCTTCAGGTCGCGAACCACGCGCGACGGAACATCCTGGCCGAGCGCGACGGTCTTCCCGTCGTCGTTGACCATCTCGATCCGCGGCGCGAAGCGCTGGTCCTTGCCCGTCTTGTTGGTGACGGTGTAGGTGAAGTACCAGAAGTGGCCGCCCGACTCGGGGTCGCGGTAGAGGCGCATCTCGGTGGGCTTGAAGTCGAGGGCCTTCGACGGCGGAACCGCCGCGATGGGAGCTGCCGCGTCCGCGGTCAAGGCGGGAACGGTGGCCGACATGGCGCCGAGGAGAATGGACGACGCGAAGGAAGCAAGCACGGTGTGACGCACGGAATCGCTCCTGCAGGATCAGCGCCGCCCAAGGCGGCAGGTCGCGGATTGTAACGACCCCCGCGGACAGCACAGTCCGCTAGCCTAGGAACCCGCGGAATCCCATGCAGCCCGACCCCGCCACACACCGCCCCTCGGTCGAGCGGGTTCCGCCCGAACGGCAGGAAGAGGCCTTGGGCGCCCTGCTGGCGTCGGGACCGTCCGCAGCGGCGCGGTTCGCCCGACAGGCTGCGTCGGCGGGCATCCGGCTCGACTTCATGTGGTGCGCGGCCGAGCCGAGCGGGCGCTATCGCCTCGCCGTGCTCGCCGTGCCCTCGGTCGGGCGGACGGCGATGATCCTCGCGACCCGTGCCCGCACCTCCACCGATGTGCCTCCGCTGGCGGCCGCGATCTCGGCGGCCCTCGAGGCGCTGAGGCCCGAGGCCGACCTCGCGCAGTCGCTGCTCGAGCCCGAGCGCACGCTCGACATCGAGGCCTGCGAACGCGGCGGCATGTCGAGGATCGCGACGCTCGACTATCTCGAGCGCGCGCTTCCGCGCACCGGCGTGCCCGCGGCCGAGGCGGGCCCCGCGGGCTGGACGATCGAGCCCGCCGCCGCCGAGGATGCGCTTCGCGCGCACGACGCGGCGGCGCTCCCCGCGTCGGTGCACCAGGAGCTCGCGCGGGTGCTCGAGGCGTCGTACATCGACACCCTCGACTGCCCCGGGCTCGCGGGAATGCGCGCCACGGACGATGTGCTCGACGGCCACTTCTCGCTGGGCGCGCGTCGCAGGATCTGGCTGGTGGCGCGACGCGAGGGACGCGCGCTCGGCACGGTCCTGGTGAACGGACCCGTCGAGCATTCGGGGGCTCCGGCGGGCGATGGCGCGGAACTCGTCTATCTCGGCCTCGCGCCCGAGGCGCGCGGAAAGGGCGTGGCGCGAGCGCTTCTGTCGGCCGCGATCCGCGAGTGCGCCGCCGCGCGGCTCCGCACGCTCTCGCTCGCGGTCGATGCGCGCAACGGTCCCGCGCGCGCCCTCTACGCGTCGTTCGGCTTCACGCGCACTTCGTCGCGCGCGGCGCTCGTCCGGCGTCTCGCATGAGCGCAGCGCGCTTCGCGTGTCAACCCCGATTCGGCGTGAGCCCAACCAAAATGTTTTTGCAAGTCGCTTCGCGCGTCCACGCCCGCTCTCCATTTATCCACAGGAAGCGCGCGCGCGTGGTGCAGAAGGCATCTCCGCGCGCAAACGCGGGGTTTCGCGGCATTTCCGCAATGGCATGCCGGAAGTTGCGCACGCGCTGCTTGCATGTGCGCGACGCCGCGATACAGTTCGCCCCGCCCGCAGGGACGCGGGACTCCGCAACGAGCAGTGAGCGGAGTCGGGCTGGTCGGCGAGGGATCTTCGCGCAGCTGGCCCCGTAGGTCACCAACCCTGAAATCTCATCGGGAGCGACGCAGGACCGCCTTGCGCGGATCGCTGTGGCTCGCCCGCCGCTCGACGGCGGACGACTCCACCCCCCTGCGCCGCGCCGACTTCCGACGCGTCCCTTCGAATGACCCCAAGCACCGCCACGACCGCCGATCCCGTCATGGGAGAGGCCAACAGGATCCCGTCGCGCGGAACCGATCGGGCCGCTGCGTTCAGGCAGCGCCTGGCCGAAGAGATCGGCGCCCACCGCTTCGGACTCTGGTTCGAGCACGGGACGACCGCTGAGGCTGCCGAGGGCGGCATCCGCGTGGTGGCCGCCAGCGCCTATGTCGCGGACTGGATCACCCGCCACTTCGACGACGCCATGCGCCGCGCCGCCGCCGCCGTGGCCGGCGAGGGCGCCCTGGTCGAAGTGACTTTGGCGGAAACCGAGCCCGTGGCTGCGTCGGCGACGCGCGCTCGGAGAACTCCTTCGGCCGATCCTGCCGTCGAGGTGCCCGCAGAGGGCGCAGGAAATCGCCGCGCACCCGCGGGGCGCTCGGCAGGCTCGTCGGGATCGCGCCCCGCCACGCTGCGCCGGCTCGAGGACTTCGTGGTCGGCGAATCGAACCGTCTCGCCTTCGCGGCCGCCCAGCAGGTTGGCGACGGCGCGAGCGATGCGCCCGCCATTCTCTTCATCCACGGTGAGTGCGGCGTGGGCAAGACCCACCTCGTGCAGGGCATCTGCCGGCGCCGCCTCGACCGCGCCCCACGCCAGGTCGTGCGGTATGTCACCGCCGAGCAGTTCACCAACGAGTACATCGCGTCGGTCCGCGACGGCTCGCTCGAGACCTTCCGGCGCAGGCTGCGCCGCGTCGACCTGCTCTGCATCGACGACATCCACTTCCTGGCCAACAAGACGGCCACCCAGTCCGAGTTCCTGCACACGATCGACGCCATCGACCTTTCGGGCGCGCGCGTGGCCATGGTGTCGGACGAGCACCCCCGCCACATCCGCAAGTTCAGCCAGGCGCTCGTCAGCAGGTTCCTGTCGGGAATGGTGGTGCGCGTCGAGCGCCCCGACCGCCAGACGCGCGTTTCGCTTGTGCAGAGGCTCGCCCGCGAGCGTGGCCTCGACCTGACTTCGGCCGCCGAGGACGCCGTCGCGGGCCGCTTCGCAGGCTCGATCCGCGAGATCGAGGGCGCGGTCACCCGCCTCGGCGCGCTGCTCGAACTCGACGGGATCCGCGGCCAGATCGGCCCGGGCACGGTCGAGCGCCTGCTGCTGCAGGACGACCGCGTCGCCTCGACCGCGCCGATCCGCCTCGGTGCGATCGTCGAGGCCGTGTGCGGCCGCCTGCGCGTGACACGCGAGGACCTCGTCGGCCGCGGACGCCACCAGCGCACCGTGGTCGCGCGCGGCGTCGTCGCCCACCTTGCGCGCGAACTGACCACCCACAGCTTCCCCGAGATCGCGCGCGCCCTCGGACGGCCGAACCACTCCGCCGTCCACACCGCCGCGCGGCGCCTGCGCACCATGCTCGACGGCGGCGACGGGGTGGCCGCTGCGAACGATGCGATCGGCGAGCCGCTGCGCGAGGTCGTCGACCAGCTCCGGCACGACCTGAGCCGCCCGAGCCGCGGACGGTCGGAAGCCGCCCGCTGACCGCGGGCAGGTTCCTCAAGCCGATGCCTCAGGCCAGAGCCTCGAGCCGAAATCTCGAGCCGAAATCTCGAGCCGAGGCCGAAAGCCAAGGTCGCGCTTCCCGCGCAACCCACACGCCAACCGCCGCACCCGAATGGCTACACTCGCCGCATGGCATGTGCTGCGCCCCGCATCCGCCCTGCATTGCAGGCATCGCTGCTTGCGATCGCTGCGGCCGTGCTTGCAGCGCCCCCTGCCGCCGCGCAGTACGGCCCCGTCGACCCGTTCGAATCGTCGCTGCGCGCGCTGCGTGAACTCGTGGGCTCGCCGAACGACGGCATGCAGGTTGCCGCGATGGGCGCGCTGCGCGACCTCGACGACCCCGCGCTCCAGCCGCTCTTCGACGGCTACCTGAAGGGCGACGACTGGACGCTGCGCGTGGCAAGCCTGCTTGGGCTCGCCGAGCTGTCGAGCGACCGCCGCGTGGATGTCGGGCTTCTCGAGTCGCTTCCTGGCGAAGGCGACCGCGCCGCCGCGCTCAACGCGGCGATCTCGCTCGGCCTCCTCGATGTGCCGCGCATCGAGCGCATCCTGACTTGGGACGACCTCTCCGCCGCGCAGCGGGTGCTGCTCGCCTGCGAGCTGCGCAAGAACGGCGCCACGCCCGACGCCGCGATGCTGTCGAAGCTGGCCGCCTCGAAGTCTCCCGAAGTCGCGGCGCTCGCGGCGGCGCTCCTTCTCGATCAAGGCCGCGATCTCAAGCCCGACCAAGCGGGCGCGACCGCGCAGGCCGCAGCCGAGGCCGCTCGCACCGCGCTCGCCGCGCTTCCCGCCGCAAGCCTCTCGAACGCCGTTCCGCAGATCGCCGAGGCGTGCTCGACCCGCCGCCTCGCAGGCGCCGCGCCCTTCATCGCCTCGCTGTGCAGCCTCGACGGACTGTCGAACGATGCCCGTCTGCGCACGCTCGGCAGCCTGCTCGTGCTGTCGCCCGAGGCCGCGTACCCCGCGTTCGCCGCCTCGGTGGAGCGAAACCGCGAGCAGCCCGCGCTGGTCCGCCATGCGGCGATCCTGCTCGCGTCGGGCGTGCGCGCGCCGTCGACCGAATGGGACCGCGTGCGCAACGGCGACCCGCTGCTCGAGACCATCGCCGACGCAGGCACGCTGCTTGGAAAGGGCGAGGACAAGGAGGCCTACGCGAAGCTCGCGGGCCTGCGCCACCGCATCACCATGGTCGCCTCCGTCGAGGGCGCGCAGCGGCTCGAGGCGAGCGCCCAGCGCGAACTGGGCGCCCTGTGCCTGTCGATGCTTCTCGCCGAGCGCCGCAAGCTTGGCCCGCTCAGCGAGGCGACCATGCGCGGCGTGGCCCTGCTGGCGCGCAATGCGCCCGAGGAACTGCGCCCCGCGCTCGAGTCGGTGCGTGACGACCGCGAACTGGTCGAGGCGCTGCTACGCGTCCTTTCCGCAGCCGGCTCGCGTGAAGCGGCGATGGTCGCTGAATCCGCGGCGGGCCACTCGTCGCGGCTCGGCGACACGCTGGTCGCGGTGATGCGCGCGCGCAGCGGGCTCGAGCTCAGCGCCGGACAGCTCCAGCTGCTCGCCACCGCGGCGGGCGGCGGCGTGGATGTCGATCCGACCGTGCGCGCGCAGGCCGCATGGCTCTGGCTCGAGCGCTCGGGCAAGGCCACCGACGCCGTGAAGGCGCTCACCGCCGCGAAGGAACCGACCCCATGAGCGATCCCATCCATCTCGGTCGCGGCGCGCCATCGCGCGGCGAATGGACGAGCATGCAGGAGCTGCTGCGCCAGCACCGCTCCGACCTCCATCGCCTCGAGCCGATGGTCGAGGAGCGCGTCGCGGACATCGTGTCGCGGCCCTTCGCGGTCGCGTTCTCGTCGACGGGTGCGGCGACGACCGCCGCCATCCGTGCGCTCGGAGTGGAGCGGCGAAATGTGCTGCTGCCTTCGTTCTGCCCTGCGCCGCTCGCGTGGGCAGCGCGCAACTGGGCGAATCCGAAGCTGGTCGACATCGACCCGCGCACGCTCAACCTGAGCGAACCGCACGCCGCGGAAGCCATGCGCGCCTACCAGCGCGAGGACGACCTCGACCCGACGCGCTCCTCCTCTATCCGCGCGATCCTGGCGTGCGCGACGCATGGAAACGGCGCAGGCCTTTCCGAGCTCGCGGCGCTCGCCTCGCGCTATGAGATTCCGCTGCTCGAGTTCGTGGGCGGCGGGCTCGGCGGCACGGTTGGCCGCGATCCCGTCGGACGCTTCGGCCGCATCTCGGTCATCGCGCTCGGCGAGCGCGAGTCGACCATCGGCTCGGGCGGCGCGGTGTGCGTCACCAACGACGACAATCTGGCCAGCAGCCTGCGCCTTCAGCGCGGCGACGGCTGCGCCGATCCGCGCCAGGATTGGGAGCGCCTCGGCGGAATCCGTCCGTTCGAGGCGCCCGGCCTCGACGCGCGCATGGGTCCGCTGCAGGCGGCCCTGGCGGCGGTTCGACTCGAGGCCTTCGAGGACGACTGCGCGCTCCTCGACGAGATCTTCCACGCCTACCTTCGTTGAGGATTCCAGCTCCTTGCGCGATGGAGTCGGCGGCTTGGTTGAAACCTTGGGTAAAGAAAGTGACGGTAAGGACTCCGGCTAATAAGTAGGGTGCGAATTGAGTTCCATCCGGGAGTCTTGCCGAGAAGATTGTGATGAAGACAAATCAGAGAACTAAAGAGGTAAGTAGCGGATGAAGTAGTGTCCAAAGTAAGCCAAGGGATGATCTCTTGTAGCGGACTGCGA
>JBJTOV010000309.1:0-3085 GCA_046074745.1 Planctomycetota bacterium
GCCCGATGTGATCCAGTTCAAGAAGTGCGAGGCGAAGTTCGTGCTCCATGTCGAGAAGGGCACGGTGTGGAACCGCTTCAACGAGGACCGATTCTGGGAGAAGAACAACTGCATCCTGACGCACGGCGCGGGCCAGCCGCCGCGCGGCTGCCGACGGCTCCTGCAGCGGCTGAACCAGGAGCTCAGGCTGCCGATCATCTGCGTTCTCGACAACGATCCGTGGGGCCACTACATCTACAGCGTGATCAAGCAGGGCTCGATCTCGCTTGCGTTCGAGAGCTCGCGGCTGGCGATTCCCGAGGCGAAGTTCCTGGGGATCCGCGCGAAGGATTTCCGCGAGTGCGGCCTCGACGACGCGGTGAAGATAGACATGACTGACAACGACATCAAGCGCGCGGGCGAGATCGCGGCCTATCCGTGGTTCGAGGGCCACAGGGGCTGGCAGAAGGAGATCAACGCGCTGCTCGCGAACGGCTTCAAGATGGAAGTCGAGTCGCTGATCACCAAGGACATCTCCTATGTGAGCGAAACCTATGTGCCCGAGCGGCTGAAGGCGAAGGATTGGCTCGAGTGACCTCCCGCGAGGGCTGCGACGCATGACCGCAACGCCGCGCGATTCACTCGCGCGGCGTTGTTCGAGAGTTCGCGGCTAGGCCCGCGCGTCCTCGGCGCGCTTGAACAGCCGGTCGAGCACCGTGCGGCGCGCTGCGTCGTCGTCGCCTTCGCCCGAGTCGTGCAGCGGCCCGTCGACCGGAAGGCGCACGGCGAAGTCGCTGCCGCGTCCGGGCTCGGAGTGGAGGTCGATGCGGCCGCCATGCTCCTCGACGATGCGGCGCGTGACCGCGAGGCCAAGGCCCGATCCGCCCTTTCGGCCGCTGACATACGGTCGGAAGATCTCGGCGTGGCGTTCGGCGGGAATGCCCGGCCCCGTGTCGATGACATGCACCGACACCATGGCGGCGGGCGTGCCGCGCACGGGTTTCGGCGGCGCCGGGGGAGGGGCCTCGAGGCGCACGAGCAGCTCGCGCGTGCCGCCGTCGGTGGACGCCATCGCCTGGGTGGCGTTGATGAGCAGGTTGAGGAGCGCCTGCTTGACGAGGCCCGCGTCGACGCGCGCCACGAGCGGCTGCGCGGGCAGGTCGCTGCGCAGGACGACGCGGGACTGCTCGGCCTGCGGGCGGTAGAAGTCGCAGAGCTCCTCGACGATGCCGCGGATGTCGGTCTCGGCGGGCGCAAGCTTGATGCGGCCCGCGAAGCGCAGGAAGTCGTTCAGGATGTTCGCGAGGCGCGTGGCCTCTCGGCTCACCGTCTCGACGCGGCGGACGAGCGTGGCCTTGTCGTCCTCGGGAAGGGGCGAGTCGTTGATCGCCTCGCTCGCGAGCTGCACATTGAGCCCGATCGTCGACAGCGGGTTCTTGATCTCGTGGGCAAGGCCGCCCGTGAGCGCGCCGAGCTCGGCGAGGCGTTCCTGGCGGCGGGCGCGTTCCTCGGCCGCCCGCAGACGCACCACTCGACGCGTCAGCGCCAACGCGCCTGCCGCAAGCGCCACAAGCGCCCCGGCGACCACGCCGATGCTGAAGTCAACCCAATCCATGGAGCGAGCGCAGGAGGTGTCGAATGAACGGAAGGCCCGACGGTCAGTTCGCGGCGCGCGGGCGCGAGTTCATGCGCTCGGCGGGCGGAACGCGGCTGCCGAGCGAGCGCGCCTTGGTGGCGGCCCAGCCCTTGTCGCCGTCGTTCGCCGAGTAGACGACGCGCTCGCCGTCGCGAAGCGCGCGGAATCCTTCGGTCTGCTCGATCACCGAGAAGTGCACGAAGATGTCCTGCCCCGCGGGGCCCACGATGAAGCCGAAACCCTTGCGGGCGTCGAACCACTTGACGACCCCTTCGATGTCGACCAGAGTCTGCGCATCCGCCATCACCGTGCTCCACTGTGGTTCGAACTGACGAGAGGGACGAACCCCTCGGTTCGGACATTGTGAAGCCGCTTCGACGGTCGTGCAAGCGCAACGGCGCGCGGAGTGCGGGAAACGCGAAAAACGAAAGCGGGAGCGGTCGTTTTGACCGCTCCCGCGAAGACGCGATTTTTGCGCGGAACCTGCTGTGGAACCGCGGTTTGCGACTCAGGCCTTCTGCGGCTCGGGCGCGGGCATCATGGCCTTGCGCGAGAGCTTGATGCGGCCGTTGTCCTCGACATTGATCACCTTCACGGTGATGACATCGCCGACCTTGACCTGGTCCTCGACCTTCTTGACATAGCCGTGGGCGAGCTCGGAGACATGGCACATGCCGTCGGTGCCCGGAGCGAGTTCGACGAAGCAGCCGAACTCCTTGATGGCCACGACCTTGCCCGTGTAGACCGAGCCGACCTTGATCTCGGCGCCGAGCGCCTCGACGGCGGCGCGGGCCGCAGCCGACTTGGCGGCGTCCGAGCAGGCGATGAAGACGGTTCCGTCCTCCTCGACATCGATCTGGGCGCCCGTCGACTCCTGGATGCCGCGGATCGTCTTACCGCCCGGTCCGATCAGCTTGCCGATCTTCTCGGGGTCGATCTTGACGATCGTGATGCGCGGCGCGAGCGGCGAGATGTCGGCGCGCGGCTTGGCGATGACCTTCTCCATCTCGCCGATGAGGAAGAGCCGGCCCTGCTTCGCCTGCGCGAAGATCGTCTCGATCTCGGCGACCGAAAGGCCGCGGGCCTTCAGGTCGAGCTGGATGCCCGTGATGCCCTCGCGGGTGCCGGAGACCTTGAAGTCCATCTCGCCGAAGAAGTCCTCCTCGCCGATGATGTCGGTGACATGGGTCACCTTGCCGTCGGTGTCGGTGAAGCGGCCGACCGAGATGCCCGCGCAGGTGTTGCGGATCGGAACGCCCGCGTCCATGAGCGCAAGGCAGCCGCCGCAGACGCTCGCCATCGACGACGAGCCGTTCGACTCGGTGATGTCGCTGACGAGGCGGATGGTGTAGGGGAAGTCCTCGCTCGTCGGCAGGACGCCGAGGAGCGACCGCTCGGCGAGCGCGCCGTGGCCGATCTCGCGGCGGCCCGGGCCCATGATGCGGCCGGCTTCGCCGGTGCAGAACGGCG
>JBJTOV010000310.1:0-7705 GCA_046074745.1 Planctomycetota bacterium
CCGGAGGGTTCGCTCTGGTTCCTGATCGAAGCGGCAACCACCGGCGTGGGCGCGTGGTCGGTGGAGGTGAGGAACATCTCGGACGGATCCTGGACATCGGTGAGAACCGTCGAGTTCGGAGCGGCTCTGCCGTCGGCGGTCGAGATCGGCCCGGTGACTGCCGCAGGACGAGTCGCCGCGAACGGCGACCTGTCGATGCGGCTCCGCCCGCTCTCCGGGTCGGGCGCGCTCGCGATCGATCTCGTGCAGGCGGTACGCTGGCCGCATCGCCGAGGAGACTTCGACCGCGACGGCGCCGTGAACGGCGCCGATCTGGCGCGACTCATCGGCGATTGGGGGCTCACCGGGACGGCGACCGATGTCGACGGAGACGGGATCGTGACCGCCGCCGACCTCTCGGCGCTGCTCGGCTCATGGGGTTCCTGCGCGCAGCCATAGCGTCGCGAGGGTGCGGCCGATGATGTCCCTTCTGAAGGAGCGCAGCATCCTGACCGACACCATCGGCCGCCGCGACTGTCGATGGCGTCGCGGCGGCGATCGCTTCTCTGTGACTTCGGAAGGTGGCTGAGCCGATCCTCAGCCCACCACCAAGATCGACCCCACCATTCCGGACCCGCGACCAGCGGCCCGACCGCGGGTCGCTTCCGCACCGAGCGAGCCCTCATCCGCGCCGGAAGGTCCGTCTGGAGGGGTTGTGACGCCTGTGCGGGCCTTGGCCCGGGGGCCTGACGACGGCCGGAAACCCCGCCTGATCAACCCCTTGCCGATTCCCGAACATCTGCTATCTTTCCCGACCCGTCGACAGGCGGGACCGCCATTGCGGGTGTAGCTCAGCGGTAGAGCGTTACCTTGCCAAGGTAAATGTCGAGGGTTCGATCCCCTTCACCCGCTTCAACGACCAACCGGAAGGCCATGCGCCTTCCGGTTGTGCTTTTTCGCGCAAGTGGCTTGTTTTCCGCCAGAAACGCGCAGTCGCGCCCATCGCCATTCGAGCGCTTGGCCACGAGGACAACGGAGGACAGATCTGGACCGAGAACGACTCCGGACGACCACGAACGACACGGTTTTGTGCGGCTTTGTGCGCACAACGGGAAAAGTAAATGCCGAGGGTCGCACCCCTGGGTGGCCTACAGACGCCGCCCTCGGGCATCTCGGTCCCTCTCACCTTGCTGTCATCCTCTGTCAGGAACCCGCCGTCGCCTGCCCGAGCGGCGGCAGCGCCGACACATGCTCGAAGACGGGCAGGACCTCCTCGTCCATGCAGGTCGTCTCCGTGAGCCGCCCGCGGACACGGCGGACAACCCCCGTCGCCCACGCCCCGCGCGCTAGAACTCCCACATCGCCCGCACCGAGCCGATCACCGTCGGGTCGTTGAGGGCGGCCGTGGCCGAGGGCATGAGCACCTGGCCGTCGAGCGAGATCTGCACGCCCTTCGCCACCTGCAGGCGGTAGTAGCACTCGAGCAGGATCTGGTCGTCGAGCGTTTCGTCGGTGGGCGTCGACCATGCGATCGCCGCGCCGAATCCGTCGCCGGCGCGGCCGAAGCAGTCGTCGATGGTGGTGCCGATGGCCACCTCGCTGGCAGCGTCACTGGCCACCGAGCGGTTCGAGGCCGACCACTGCGCCCACAGCGCGAACTTGGGCTGGATCAGGATCTGCGCGATCGAGCCGTAGGCGTTGCCCCACAGGCCGTCGCCTGAATCGCGGTCGGACACTGTGTCGGCGGTCGCATCGGTGCCGCACCACGCGAAGCTCAGGCGCACGGGAAGGCCTTCGAGTTCGCCGATCAGCCCGGCCTCGGCCGACACCGCGAAGCCGTCGCCGAATGCGTCGCCGAGCCACGGCGACTCGGTGCCGGCCGCATCGACCAGGAAGCCGTTCAGGAAGCACCAGTCGGCCGGCAGCGACACGATGCCCGCGCCGACCGTGTGGTTCTGGAAGCACACGGGCCACACGCTGTTTCCATCGAACGCCTGCGCGAGGAACTGCGACGCCTCGTTGTTGGCGAACAGGTTCGACATCACGAAGTCGTTGGGCCCGATTTTCCCGATGCTGAGCATCAGGCGGTCGTCGAAGAAGGTCTGCGTGTACGCCAGCCGCGACAGCGTCGAAGGATGGCGCGACGCGAGTTCGTCGAGGTCGGTGATTGCGCCGGTCGAGGCCTGCATCGAGTCGGACAGGTCGGGCCACACGCCGTTCACATGCACCTGCGCGGTCACGCGGCCCATGCCCTCGCCTTCGTGGCGAAAGAGCAGCGCATCGACGCGCAGGTTGAGCCGCCCGGCGCCGATGGTCGAGCGCTCGTCGGGCAGCGCGTCCGACGCAGCCTGCCAGACGAACGCCGCGTACGCATTGGTGCGCAGCCCGCGCGCGATGTCGCCGGCGAAGCTCGAGTCGTAGCCGGGCATCACATCGAGCCCGATGCAGGCGCGCGAGAGCTTCTGCCAGCGCGCCTCGTCGCCGGCCTCGGGATGCATGCGAAAGGTCTCGTGCAGCTGCTCGAGCGGGTACGGGTCGCCGGTGTCGGCGCGCGCGGCCTTTGTCGGCAAGACGGCGCACAAGGCAAGCAGCGGGGCAGCGGCCGAAAGCTGCGCGCAAGGGGTGTGGCGTGATCGGTGCGGGCACTTACCCATCGAGCTGCTCCGTTGCGCGCGGGGCGCGGGTAGGCGCGTTGGTTGCCGCGTGGTGGCGCGGCGTGGCCGATGGCGGCGAAGACGCGCTTTCCGCCGACGAGGGCGCGGGGGTCGTCGTGTTCTGGCTCGTGCCGTTCTCCGTGCCTTTGTCCATACTCTTCTCCATGCTGTTCTCCACGCCCTTCTTCACACCTTCTTCCGGGCTCTCCTTCGTGGCCGGCCTCGCCGTCGAATCCGCAGTTGATTTCGGGGACGACGCCTCTTCGGTCCACGCCACCAGCAGCGCGCCGTCGCGCAGCCGCAGCGCGCTTGGGTCGACTCCCTTCAAGGCCAGCGGCTTCTCGGCGATCTTCCAGGCCAGTCCGTCGTGGCTCGACAGCGGCCATGGGCCCGGACCGGTGCCGAGGAAGAGCAGGTTGCCGCCGTCGCTGAGCAGGTTGCCCCACCATCGGTTGCTTGTCGAGGCAAGCGGCAGGTCGGCCGCGCGTGTGAACGCGAGGCCGTCGCGGCTCACCGCGTGGTAGCCGTTGCCGCCTGCGGGCGGCTGGCCGCGCTTGCGGGCCGCCAGGAATTCGCCGGGCGTACCGTTGTCGGGCACCACCAGGTGGAACACGCCGTCGTGCAGCGCGGCCGCGGCGTCGACCGTCACGCGGCCCTCGACCGCGAAGCGCACGCCGGGCTCGTAGGTGTAGTGCAGGCCATCGCTCGAGATCGCCGAGTGCACCGCCGTTGCTGGCGCCGCGCCTCCCGGCTTGGTGTCTGCTTGGGCGTACGAGATGAAGTAGAGCCGCACGCGCCCATCGGGCAGCGCGACAAGGGTGGGGTCGAACGCCGGGGCGAGGCCTGCGTCCATGCCGTCGATCGTCACGGGCGTCGCGTCGGTGAAGCTGCGTCCTTCGTCGCTTGAAAAGCGCACCGCGACGCGGTCGAAGTGGCGCGCGTCGTCAGCTGGAAACGCCTGATACGCCACCGCGATGCGCCCGTCGTCCAGCCGCGCCACGCTGGCGACATCGGCGCCTTGGAACTCGGCCAGCGGTTGCGTGGTGCCGTCGGACGCGACGCGCTCGATCCGCACGCGCTGGTGCATGCGCGGGTCGGCCGGCGGTGCTGCCTTCGGCGTGGTGGCATCGGGCGTGGACTGCGCGGGCGCCGCATTTCCTGCGGAAGGCGCGGACTGCGCGTTGAAGGCGCCGATCGCAAGCGCCAGCGCCGTGGAGATAGTCAAGACTGGCATGGGTGCACCTCCTCTGGCGCCCGTCGTTTCGCGGACACGGCTTCGATGAATCCGCCCACTTTGCCCATCGGCCCGCAGACGCGTGCGTCCGTTTGTCTCTTGGTCGAACGCGCGCCTCGATACATCGAGAATGCGTCGTGCGCAGCGAGCGTAACACGGTGGGCGCGTGGCCAGATGTGGTACTGTCTCGACATGACCGGAAACTACTCCACCCGTTTCTCGATGCGTTCGCTGGCTGCGTGCCCACCGGTTCGGCGAATCGCCGGCGTCGGCGCGCTGGGCCTGTTTGTCGGCGCATTGCTTGGCCTCGGTGCGCCGGAAGCGCCGTCGAGCACCGCGCCGTCGGAAAAGCCGGACGCACCCGCGCCCATCCTGCTCGACCAAGGATGGAGCCCCGACGACCGCGTGGCCTATCACCGCACCTCGCAGGGGTCGGCGGTGATTCCGTACGACCTCTTCGTGTCGCTTGAACAGGCGGGCAGCGCGAATCTCTTCCGCGCCGACGAGATCTCCGACAGGTACGGACTCATCCCCGCCGCCGCCGAGCCACGCACGAATCCCGACGGCCTGCCGATCGGCCTCGTGCGCACCTCGGTGCCGTCGGGACGCTGGAAGGGCGATTGGCTCGGCCTCACATGCTCGGCCTGCCACTCGTCCGAACTGCACTACCAGGGCAAGCGCGTGCGCATCGAAGGCGGGGGGAGCCAGACCTTCGACTTCGTCGGCTACATCTCGACCCTGAACGACGCCCTGAAGGCGACGCAGGCGGATGCCGCGAAGTTCGACCGCACGGCCGTGCGCATGAAGGTCGTGGGCGACGCCGCGCGCGCTGCGCTGCGCAAGTCGCTCGACGAGGCGGCGGGTGTGGTGGACACGTACATCACGCGCGATACCGCCACCTCGACGCCCATCGGGCCGGGCCGCATGGACGCGCTCACGCTGATCCACACCCGCGCGCTCGCCATCGCGACTCGCCTTCCGGAGAACTGGGAGGCGGCGCTTGCGCCCGTGAATCCACCGTTCCTGTGGAACGCGCCGCAGTCGTCGTGGGTGCAATGGAGCGGCGTCGCGGCCGATCCTCTGGTGCGCAACGCCACCGAGTCGCTCGGCGTCTTCATCCGCGTCGATCTCGTCTCGAGGACACCCGAGGAGGGGCTCTTCGAGTCGACGATGGACCTGCGCGGGCAGGTGAAGGTCGAATCGCTCCTGCGACGCCTCGCGCCACCGAAATGGCCTGAAGATGTCTTCGGCGCGATCGATCGCGCGAAGGCATCGCGCGGGCGCGAGCTCTTCGTCGAGAATTGCGCGCAGTGCCACTCGACCTATCCGCACCGCTGGAGTTCGCCCAAGGTCGATGGCAAGCGCTTCATCGAGAATGCGCTGGTGCCCGAGGCGTATGTCGGCACCGATCCGCAGCAGTTCCGGACGCCTGCGTTCAACCCGCAACCCGACTTCCTGACGGGTTCGCTCGCGCCCTACCTGAAGTCCCCGTACACCGGCGCCGCGCTGGCGCCGTCGGCTTTGCTGATCGGGGTCGCGCACAATCAGACCATCGCGCTCGCCGCGAAGAAGGCGGGCTTCACTCCCGAGGAGCTGGTCGACGCGCATGGCTTCCGCTTCGACTGGGAGGAGCCGCCCTCGCAGGCGTCGTTCAAAGCCGGTCCGCGCGACGGCGTGTGGGCGACGGCGCCGTATCTGCACAACGGCTCGGTGCCGAGCCTCTACGACCTGCTGCTGCCGGCGAAGGACCGGCCGAAGCAGTTCATGGTCGGTCGAGACTTCGACCCCGTGAAGGTCGGCATCGACACGACGGGCGCCTCGGGCAAGTTCCTCCTCGACACGACCAAGATCGGCAACTCGAACATGGGCCACTCGTTCGAGCATGGCCCGCTCGGCGCCGGCGTCGTGGGACGGCTGCTTTCCGACGACGAGCGTTGGGCGATCGTCGAGTACCTGAAGTCGATTCCCACCGAGCCCGCGCAGATCGCGCCGTTCGGCGGCCCCGCGGACGCGGTCGAGGCGTGGCGCGATGTTCGCTTCTTCAACAACATGTATCCCGAGGCCTACACGATGCCCGTTCCGCCGCTCGCGCTCGGCGAGGAGCGGGTGCTTCCGGGCGAGGACGCGCTGATCGCGGAGTTCATCGGACAGACGATGGCGCGCATGAAGATCCAGTATCCGGTGGGAGCCGAGGTGCGCCGCGACGCGCATCCGAAGACGCACGGGCTCGTGCAGGCGAAGTTCGAGGTGCTCGGCGGCCTGCCAGGCGAATTGCGCCACGGCATCTTCGCATCGCCCAAGACCTACGACGCGATGGTGCGCTTCTCGGCAAGCGGCACCGAGGTGAACTCCGACACCGTCAGCCAGGCGCATGGCATGGCGATCAAGGTGCTTGGAGTTCCCGGCGCGAAGGTCCTCGCGGACGAACGCGACGCGGCCACGCAGGACTTCGTGATGATCAACTACCCGACATTCCTCTCGAGCAATGTCGCCGACTACGCGGCCTTCCACACCGCGCGCGTCGAGGGGCTGAAGGCCTCCGAGGTGTTCTTCAAGATCAGCCCGAAGGCGCTGAAGGCGGTCGAAGGCCTCAACGGTGGTCCGTTCTGGAATCCGCTGCAGGCTCGGTACTTCAGCCAGACTCCCTACCGGCTGGGGCCGGGCGCGATGAAGTTCTCCGCGCGGCCGATGGCCACGCCGGCGAAGCCCGCCAAGATCGACCCGAGCCAGGACTACCTGCGGCAGGCGATGGTCGCGCAGATCGGCGCCGAGGAAGTGGTGTTCGAGTTCCTCGTGCAGCGCCAGCTCGACCCGGTGAAGCAGCCGGTCGAGGACTCGCTTGCCGAGTGGCAGGAAAGCGAGGCGCCGTTCGTGCGCGTGGCGATCCTGCGCATTCCCAAGCAGGATCTGTCGACGGGGCTCGACCTGAAGGTTGCCGAGAACCTGTCGTTCACGCCGTGGCACGCGCTGCCCGAGCAGGCACCGCTCGGCGGCATCAACCGCACGCGCAAGGTGGCGTACGAGACGATCTCGAAGTACCGCCACCAGCAGAACGGCGTGCCGCGCGTCGAGCCGTGAGTTCGAACGCGGCGCGCGGGCCCCGGCCTTCCGCCGTTCGGGCGGCAGGGCGAATTGGCTTTTGCGTGTGTGGAGACGGCTTCGTGCCTGGGTGTCCGAGGGCCCCGAGTCTTGCCCTGTCGCGCCGACCGTGACTCGCGCTGTGCTGTCGCTGCGGTCTCGGGCTGACCTCGCCCGCGTCCGCAGGTCGAAGGACGAGCGGGGGTGGCGCCGCGTGGATCGGGTTGACAACCCGAACGACGGAATTCGCAAGCAAGTCGGTCACGCCTCCCGACCTCGTTCGTAGTTCCTGAACTCGCCTCCGGCAGGCGAACTTCCTGAGCCCCGACGACCGGCCCGATGGACGAACGCACCCGACAAGCCTTCACCCTGTGGACGCAGGCGCAGCCGACGGTTTCGGCGTACATCCACGCGCTGGTGGGCGACCGCGGGGTGCGCGACGAGGTGCTGCAGGAAGTCGCGCTCGCGATCCTCGAGCACTTCGCGAGCTACGACCCCGCGCGGCCGTTTCTGCCGTGGGCGATGACGAACGCCCGCAACAAGGTCGCGGACGCGCGGCGGCGGGGCCGGCGGACGCCGAGCCAGCTTTCCGAAGCCACCGAGTCGGCGCTTGCGGCGGCGCTTGCCGAGGTCTCCGACACCGAGCGCGCGCGTCTTGCGCATCTCACCGCATGCCTTGAGAAAGTCGAAGGCCGCGCACGCGAGATCTGCGACTATCGCTATCGCGCCGGACTCGCGCCCGCGCGCATCGCGACGCTCC
>JBJTOV010000311.1:0-9172 GCA_046074745.1 Planctomycetota bacterium
GTTCGAGATCTCATACTGCGTGAACCCGTGCTGCGCGAGTGTCGCGCGCGTCGCGTCATACATCGCGGCCTCGACCGCATCGTCGCAGGGCTCGAAGTCGCCGCGCTCGAGCCGCCGCGTCATCGCCGTATTCGGCTCGTAGGTAAGCCCGTAGCACGAGAGATGCTCGGGCGCGAGCGCGAGCGCGGCCGAGAGGTCGGCGCGCCACTCCGCAAGCGTCTGCCCGGGGATTCCGAAGATCAGGTCGAGATTCAGGTTCGCGATGCCCGCGCCGCGCAAGACCTCGGCGGCCCGCGCCACATTCGCGGGGTCGTGCCAGCGCTCGAGCGTCTTCAGATGGCGCGGGTCGAAGCTCTGCGCGCCGATCGACACGCGGTTCACCCCGGCCGCCGCCAGCACGCGCGCCTTCGCCGCGTCGATCGTCTCGGGGTTCGCCTCGACCGTCCACTCGAGGTCGTCGGCGAGCGGCATGCGGCGGATCATCGCGCACAGTCGCGCAAGCTCGGCCTCGGAAAGAAGCGTGGGCGTGCCGCCGCCCACGAACACCGTGCGGATCGGCCCCTCGACGCGCGGCAGGCTCCATGCGATCTCGCGCTCGAGCCGGTCGAGGTACTCGCCCGTGCGGCCCTCGCGGTCGACGAACGAGTAGAAGTCGCAGTAGTGGCACTTGTGGAAGCAGAACGGCACATGGACATAGAGCCCCGCCACCGCGTGGCGCCCCTCGGGCAAGATCGACGACAGCGCGACGGGCGCGCTGCGCACCCCGCGCGCGGGGTCGTCTCCATGGATCCGCAGGCTGGCCATTGGGTCAGGATAGGTCGCGCGCGCCCCGATTTCGGCCCCCGCCCCGGGGTTCGCTCAAGTCGGCCTCCGGCAGCGCCGATCCCGACTTGTCCGGGTTCCCTCGCCCCGCGCGGTCCGGACGGAGGCATGTCATGTCAGGCGACGAAGTGATCCGGATCATGTGCCCGAACCTTGGCTGCCAGCGCGTCCTCGCGGTGCCCTCGAGCGCCCGTGGCAAGCTGGTGCGCTGCCGTGGCTGCGGGTCGAACATCCGCATCCCGACGCCCCGCGCCGAGGCACCCGCGGCCCAGCCGAGCGCCAAGGACCAGCAGCGCCCCGCGGCCTGACCCGCCCCGACCGGCTCCGCGACCGCGCTAAGATGCGCGCTTGAGCCGCTTCACCCACACCACTGAGCGTTCCGCACCCGTCCACGCGGCCGTTGTCGGCCTGCAGTGGGGCGACGAGGGCAAGGGCAAGATCGTCGATCTGCTCACCAGCCGCTACGACTGCATCGTGCGCTACAACGGCGGAGCGAACGCCGGCCACACCGTGGTGGTGGGCAAGGAGCGCTACGCGCTGCACCTGATCCCGTCGGGCATCCTGTCGGCAGGCAAGATCAATGTGGTCGGAAACGGCGTGGTCGTCGACCCCGAGAAGCTGCTGCAGGAGATCGACGGCCTGCGCGCGCGCGGCGTCGAGGTGGGCGCGAACCTTCGCGTCTCCGACCGCGCGCATGTGGTGATGCCCTACCACAAGGACCAGGACGCGGCGCTCGAGGAGCTGCTCGAGAAGCGCTCGGGCAAGGCGGGCGCGAGCGGCTCGATCGGCACCACGCGCCGCGGCATCGGCCCCGCGTACTCCGACAAGGTGCGCCGCTCGACCGCGCTCCGCATGGGCGACCTCCTCGACCATGGGCTCCTCCTCCGCAAGCTCGACGCGATCTGCGGCCTGCGCATGGCCGAGCTCGAGGCGCTCGGCGCCACCGTCACGCCGCTCGTGCCGCGCGAGCTCGCCGACCGCTTCGCCGCCGCGGGCGAGCGCCTGCGGCCGCACATCGACGACACCGTCTACCTGCTGCACGACCAGATCCGCGCGGGCCGCAGCGTCCTCTTCGAGGGCGCGAACGCGTGCCTCCTCGACATCGACCACGGCACCTTCCCGTATGTCACGAGCTCGAACTGCTCCACGCTCGGCATTCCCGCGGGTTCGGGCGTGCCCGGCCGCGTGATCGGCAAGGTGTACGGCATCATGAAGGCCTACTCGACGCGCGTGGGCGGCGGGCCGTTCGTCACCGAGCTCCTCGACGCGACCGGCGAGCGCATCCGCACCCGCGGCCGCGAGTACGGCACCACCACGGGCCGCCCCCGCCGCTGCGGCTGGCTCGACCTCGTCGCCGTGCGCTACTCGGCCATGGTGTGCGGCGCCGACGCGATCGCGTGCACGCTGCTCGATGTCCTGAGCGGCTTCGACGAACTCAAGGTGTGCACGGGCTACCGACGCCCCGACGGCACGGTGACCGACCGCTTCATCCCCGACGCCGAGCGCATGCAGGGCTTCACGCCCGTGTACGAAACGCTGCCCGGCTGGCAGCGCGAGCTTGGCGAGTGCACCGACCGCGACGACCTGCCCCCCGAGGCGCAGCGCTACCTCGGCTTCGTCGAGGACGCGACGGGCATTCCCGTCGAGCTCGTCAGCGTCGGCCCCGAGCGCACGCAGACCTTCGAGTCGTCGGAACGGTTCGCGGCGGCGCGCTGATGGCTGGCGCACCGACCAGCGGCATCCACGCGGCACTCGCGGGCATTCCGCGTGCGCGGCTGCCGCGCCACATCGCGGTGATCATGGATGGCAACGGTCGCTGGGCGCAGCAGCGTGGGCTTCCGCGCGCGGCGGGCCATCACCAGGGCGGCGAGACGGTGCGCATGGCGGTCACCGAGTGCGCGCGCCTTGGCGTCGGCGTGCTCACGCTGTACTCCTTCTCGAGCGAGAACTGGAAGCGCCCCGCCGAGGAGGTCGCGGCGCTGATGGCGCTCTGCTGCGAGTTCCTTCGGGTCGAGCGCGCCACCATGCTGCGCGAGAACATCCGCTTCCGGCGGATCGGCCGCCGCGAGGGGCTGCCCGCCGAGGTGCTCGCCGAGCTCGACGAGACCGAGCGGGCCACCGCGGGGATGACGGGGATGACCCTGTGCCTCGCCCTCAACTACGGTTCTCGGACAGAGATCGCTGACGCCGCCCGCGCCTTGGCCGTCGATGCCGCCGCGGGCCGCCTCGACCCCGCCTCGATCGACGAGGCGGCCTTGGCCGCGCGCCTATCGACCGCGGGCCTGCCCGACCCCGACCTCCTGATCCGCACCGCGGGCGAGATGCGGCTCTCGAACTACCTGCTCTGGCAGATTTCCTACGCGGAACTGCATGTGACCGAGGTCCTCTGGCCCGACTTCACCGTCGAGGACCTCGCCACCGCCCTGCGCGACTTCGCCCGCCGCGAGCGCCGCTTCGGCGATGTGGCTTCCGCGCCCGCCCCCTGAGCGGTCGCGCTGTCCAAACGGCAACCTCGCGGAAATCCCCCGCAGACAGTCGGTTGGCTTGCATCGCGCCGCGAAGACAGGATGATGGTCGGGCTTGCGGCGGAGGCGGGTTTGAGACCTGTCATCGCAGACCGTCGGAACCTTCGCCCGAGTTGTGGCGAACGGCCGACCCTGCGTCGCTGCGGGCGGCGTCGGGATGCCGTACTTTGCCTTGTCCGGGCAGGCGCGCGCACCGCGCCATGGCCGAGAATCACGCCGACTGCACGATCCGCACGAGCCCTTCCCGATGACCAAGCCCCGCAGCGCCAGCGCCATTCTCAGCATTGCCTCGATTGCGCTCCTCGCGTCCGCCCCGGCGATCCTCGGTAGCGACGACCCCATCGACGCGCGCGAGCAGGACGCCGTGCTCGCGAAGCTCGGTTTCGAAGACTCCGTGCACTTCTCCGAGACCGACTTCGACGAGGGCGCGGGCGCACGCTGGCAGTTCCCGCGCCTGCGCGCCGCGCAGCTCGCGATCGGCGACACGCTTGTCTTCACGCTGCCAGGCGGCCGCGCGGTCGAGATGCCGCTCGTCGACCGCATGGTGATGTCGCCCGGCTCGATCGCGTTCACCTTCGCCGACGCGAAGATCGGCTGCTCGGCCGAGATCGCCGTGCACAACGGACTGGTGCACGGCAAGGTGCGCGCGGTGTTCGGCGCGCGGTTCGAATCGTGGGTGCTGCGCAGCGCGCATGACGGCGACCGCTACGAGCCTGCGCCTGTGGTGCCCGATTGCGTCGGCGTCGTCGAGCTCGGCGACAACGGCCCGCTCGAGGGCGGCGTGGCCGGCCTCTGCCCCGACAACGGCGAGTTCGTCGATGTGCTTGTCGCATACACGCCGACCGCGCTCTCGGGCTTCGCGAGCGTTGCCGCGCTCGAGGCCGCGCTGGCCGCCGACATCGCCACCGCGAACGCCGCGCTCGTCAACTCGCGCGTCAGCATGCGCTACCGCGTGGCGGGCTACTACGCGCTCTCGGTGAACGGCACGGGCGCCCTCGGCACCGATCTCGCCGCGATCGCAGGCACCACCGACGGGCTGTGGGACGATGTGCACGCCGAGCGCGACGCGAAGGCTGCCGACATCGTCGCGCTTGTCAATGGAACGGGCGGCGGCGGAATCTCGGCGGGCGGCGTCACCAACCCCGCCTCGGCGTTCTGCGTGGTCGGCTCGACGGGCGGCCGCCTGCTCGCGCATGAACTCGGCCACAACCTCGGCTGCTGCCACGCGGTCGGCGACGGCGGCGGCTGCGAGACGGGCGGCTTCTTCCCCTTCTCGAACGGCTGGCGCTTCACCGCGGGCGGCACGCAGTACCGCACCGTGATGGCCTACACCCCGGGCTCCGAGATCCCCTACTTCTCGAACCCCGAGGTCGAGTTCCTCGGCGTCCCGACGGGCGTGGCGGGCGAGATCTACCCGACCGCCGCCAACAACGCGCGCACCATCGCCATGCTGGCGCAGACCGTGGCGCGCCACCGCTGCTCGCAGGCCCTGCTCGACGACTGCGACGGCGACGGAACCTCCGACGCCGACGAGATCGCCGCCGGCACCGAGTTCGACTGCAACCTCACGGGGCTGCCCGACAGCTGCGACATCGCGATCGGCCTGAGCGCCGATCTCGACGGCGACGGCGTTCCCGACGAGTGCCCGATCGGCGACTTCGAGATCGCGGTGGGCGGCGTGAACCCGCTCGACATCTTCGGCTCGGCCGTGTCGATCGGCACCAAGACGGGCGACTTCGTGCCGTTCGTCGCGATCGGCGCGCCCGGCGACGACGGCGCGTCCAACCAGACCTCGAACGCGGGCGCCGCGTACATGATCGAGATCAACGCGGGCGTGCCCGCGTTCCAAGGCGTGCTGCGCGCCGACACCGAGCAGCGCAACGCGTTCTTCGGCCGCGGGATCTCGGTGTTCAAGCGCGGCGAGAGCGTGGTCACCCCGATCTACCCCGCGCGCGACTTCGTGCTCGTCGGCGCCTACCGCGCCACCGACAACGCCTCGACCGGAATCTTCGAGTCGAAGGGCGCCGCGTACCTCTTCGCGCGCGAGGCGGGCACTTGGCGCCAGCTGTGGCGCTTCACGCCGCCCGCGACGGGAGGTTTCGGCGCGCAGGCCTACGCGCTGTTCGGCTACTCGACCGCCATGGGCCGCCACCCGCGCGAAGGCGCCGACCAGATCGTGGTGGGCGCGCCCGGCTTCGCCGACGGCGCTGGCCGCGTCTACTTCATGCGCAACTACTTCGCGGGTTCGCCCATCCAGGAGCGCGGCGGCATCCTCTCGGTGCGCCAGTCGCCGCTGCCTGTCGCGGGCGACCAGTTCGGGTACAGCGTGGCGCTCGAGCAGTTCCTCCCGATCACGCTCGCCTCGGGCTCGACCACCTCGCGCATGCTGTGCGTGGTGGGCGCGCCCGGCCGCAGCGCCAACGAGGGCGCCGCGTATGTCTACGACCGCAGCTTCTTCACCTCGACCACGGGCAGCCTCGGACAGTTCCCCACCAATCCTTTGTCGCTCGCGCCGCCCGCGTCGGGCCAGCTTTCCGAGGGTGACCGCTTCGGCACCGCGGTCGCGGTCACCAAGAACCTGATCGCGATCGGCGCGCCTGGCGCCAACGAAGGCCGCGGCGTCGTCCACTTCTGGGAACGCAGCACCACGCTCGCGAGCCCGATCCTCTCGAACTACTTCTACCGCGGCTTCTTCAAGGCCGCCGACGGCCAGCCGGGCGACGCGCTCGGCTCGAGCGTGTCGATCACGCAGGAGCTCGTCGGCGGCGGGTTCACCGTCGCGATCGGCGCGCCCAAGGCCGATGTCACCACCGCGCAGGGACTGCGCGAGAACGCGGGCAAGGTGTATCTGGTGCGCAAGGTGGTGGGCGCGACGGGCGCCACGCTCACCGAGATCCGCGGCTCCAACGACCCCGCGCAGGGCGACGAGTTCGGCTATTCGTCGGGCGCGGTCACCGGCTTCTCGGTGATCGGCGCGCCCTTCGCCGACAACGCAGGCCTCAACTCGGGCAAGGCCCGCGTGCTCACCACGCCGTGACCGCACGCGCCGCCGCCGTCCGCATCGATGTGAACGAACGACAGACCCGAGAAACCCAAGCGAACATGCGACCCTCGAACCCCATCGCGCTCCTCGCCGCCACGATCGCCGCGGCGCTCCTCGCCCTCGCGGGGCGCGCGCACGCGCAGGCCTCGTGCGGCACCGCGACCAACGACTGCTTCACCACCAACCTCACCGCGCCAGGCTGCAGCAACCCCGTGTGCTGCGAGGCGGTCTGCGCGTTCGAGCCCGCCTGCTGCGAGGCGGCGTGGGACGACCTGTGCGTGGTGATCGCCCGCAAGTACTGCTCCGACTGCGGCGCCGTGCCCGAGAGCTGCTTCGAGCCGCACGCGACGCCGAGCTGCAACAACGGCGCGGTGTGCCAGGCCGTGTGCGCAACGCCCGGCTTCGAGTACTGCTGCGACACGGGCTGGGACCAGGGCTGCGTCGACACCGCCATCGCGCTCACCGACAAGTGCGGCGAGCCCGCCACGGGCTCGTGCCTCGTGGTGCACGAGAACCCGAACTGCAACGACCCCGTGTGCTGCGGAATCGTGTGCAGCATCGACCCCGCCTGCTGCGCGCAGAATTCGGGCGGCTGGGACGAGACCTGCGTCAACTGGGCCAACCGCTTCTGCTTCTCGTGCGGCAACCCCCGCGCGGGCAGCTGCTGCCATCAGAACGAAACGCCCTACTGCAACGACGGCCCCTGCTGCGAGGCCGTGTGCCTGGTCGACAGCTTCTGCTGCGAGACGCGCTGGGACACCTCGTGCGGCGAGCTCGCGAGCGCGCTGTGCGCCCCCTGCTCGCGGATCTGCGGCTATGTCGATCCGCTGAACCCGTCCGCGCGCTCGTGCCGCGTGGTGCACGCCCAGCCGGGCTGCTCCGAGGCCGCGTGCTGCGACGAGGTGTGCTACTTCGACGAGTTCTGCTGCGCCGTGAGCTGGGACTTCACCTGCGTCGAGGCCGCGCGCGCGATCTGCGCCCTCACCAACGACCCCGAGATCAACGCCGTGTGCGGCTCGGCGCTCGGCAGCTGCTTCGCCGAGCATGCGTCGCCCGGCTGCTCCGACGCGGCCTGCTGCGCCACCGTGTGCGCGAGCGACCCGACCTGCTGCGACGCCGATGCGGGCGGCTGGGACGCCGCCTGCGTGCAGCGCGCCTCGATCGTCTGCAACGGCTGCGGCGAGATCACCGCGGGCAGCTGCCTCGCGCCGCACGGCACGCCGTCGTGCCTCGATCGCGCGTGCTGCACCGAGGTCTGCGACATCGATCCCTCGTGCTGCATCGACGCATGGGACATCCTGTGCGTGCTGCAGGCGGGCACGATCTGCGTCGACACCGTCGTGTCGTGCGGCGACCCGCGCACCCGCCCCTGCAACCTCGCCAGCTTCCTGCCCGCGTGCGAAGACGAGCAGTGCTGCACGCTCGTGTGCGCGTACGACCCGACCTGCTGCTCGCGCGCGTGGGACGAGACCTGCGCCGCCAACTCGTCCGAACTCTGCAGCGCGCCCAACAACTGCCCGGGCCCCGGCTCGCCCCTCGTCGTGCACGCGCAGCCCGGCTGCTCCGACCTCGAGTGCTGCGCGGCCGTGTGCTCGGTCGACCCGATCTGCTGCACCTTCGGCTGGAACGAGCGCTGCGTGTCGATCGCGAAGGGCGTGTGCTGGAGCTACGGCGACTGCCCGGGCGAGGAGCCCTGCAACGAGCCGCACCAGTCGCCCGGCTGCTCCGACGCGACCTGCTGCTCGGTGGTGTGCGACTTCGACCCGCTGTGCTGCGATGTGCAGTGGAACTCGGTGTGCGTGAGCGCCGCGCGCACCCTGTGCCAGCCGGAGGGCAACTGGTCCTGCCCGTGCGCGGGCGACTGCTTCACGGCGCACCCCGCGAACGCGGGCTGCCAGGACGAAGTCTGCTGCGCGGGCGTGTGCAACACCGACCCCGCCTGCTGCACCGAGGCGTGGGACGAAGGCTGCGCCACGCTCGCCCGCGCGATCTGCTGCGGCGTGCCGGGCTGCGGCGACAACTGCGCAGGGTCGTGCCTTGAGTCGCACACGACGCCCTTCTGCAGCGACCCCGCGTGCTGCGAGGCCGTCTGCCGCTTCGAGCCCTACTGCTGCGATGTGCGCTGGGACACGAGCTGCGTGATCGCCGCGCGCCAGACCTGCTTCGGCGGCTGCGGCCAGATCTCGAGCGGCAACTGCTTCAACGCGCACGACACCGCAGGCTGCTCGATCGGCGAGTGCTGCAGCACCGTGTGCGACGATCCGATGTTCGCCTACTGCTGCATCGAGGGCTGGGACGCGGACTGCGCCACGCAGGCCAGAAAGGTGTGCGACGAGTTCCTGCCCCAGTGCGGCGACATCGGCCTCGACGGCTGCAATGTGCCGCACGCGGGCCCCGCGTGCGCCGACGCAGGCTGCTGCGACAGCGTGTGCAAGGCCGACGCGTTCTGCTGCGACAGCGAGTGGGACGAGGCATGCGTCCAGCTCGTGTACACGAGCGCCGACTGCGACCGCTACCAGTTCGACTGCGGCTCGCCGTGCGCGGGCACCTGCTGCGAGCCGCACGGCACGCCGTGGTGCAACGACAAGGCCTGCTGCGAGGCGGTCTGCCTCGAGGACAACTTCTGCTGCACCGTGCAGTGGGACGAGTTCTGCGCCCAGACCGCGAACCTCGTGCCCGCATGCTCCGAGATCTGCCCCGATCCGAAGTGAGGCACGCCCGAGGCCGGCAACTGCTGCTTCCCGCACGACAACGCGAACTGCTCGGACCTCGCGTGCTGCAA
>JBJTOV010000312.1:0-3404 GCA_046074745.1 Planctomycetota bacterium
GCGGTGCCAGGCAGTGCACGGCACGTGCCAGGCACCGATCGGGAGGAGGTCGGTGCGGGCGGCTCGCCGCGCCCGCCCCGTCGCCCATCCCCTCAGCTCAGCGCCCTGATCGCCTTCTCGAGCCGCCCGCGCGCCGACTTCGGCATCTTCTCGTCCGCCAGATCCCCGCACGCCCCCTGACCGAGGTCGAACTCCGCGAACACCGACCTGCAGCGCTCGCAGAACACCTCCCGCCCGATCGGGAATCCGTGCCCCTCGTCCATCGCCGCCAGCTTCGCCTTCAGCAGGTCGAGGCACACCTGCTTCTCGTACTCCGGCATCGTCGCGCGCCGCGTCGGCAGCTCGCCGTTCAGCGTCTTCCGGATCGCCAGCCGCGCCCGGTGGATCCGCGTCTTCACCGTCTCCTCCTGCATGCCGAGCGCCACCGAGATGTCCGCCACCGGCATCTCCAGCATGTCCTTCATCAGGACAGGCACGCGGTAGGCCGGCGGCAGCGCCAGGATCGCGTCGTGCACGAGGTCGCGCGCCTCCTCGCGCATCAGTCGGTCGGCGGGCTGGCGCCGATCGATCGCGAGATCAACCACCGAGTCTTCGTTCCACGGCATCAGGTCGCTGAACGCGCGCATCTTCGAGCGGCGCGTCGATCCGTCCTTGCGCCTGCGGAAGCGCCGCTTCGCGCTGCGCGCGGTGATCGTGTACAGCCATGTCCCGGGGTCGGCGCGTCCGTCGAAGGTGCTCCAGCGGCGGAACGCCTTCAGGAAGGTCTCCTGCACCACATCCTCGGCCTCCTGCGCGGAGCCCGTGATGCGGTACGCGAGCGCGTAGGTACGCTCGCCGTACTGCTTGAACAGCTTCGGAATCGCCTTCGCGGCGTCCCGCTCCACCTCGCTCGGCTTCACGCGTCTCGGCTTCAAGGGGCTCGGCTTCACGGCATCCCTCTTCACGACATTCGGCTTCGAGGCAACGGCCATGCGCGCAGTCTAGGAAAGTACGATGCGCGAATGAAGCCTGGGAGCGTCCTCATCGTCGGCGCGGGTCTCGCGGGAAGCCTGCTTGCGGTCTACCTCGCGCGCGCGGGCTGGAAGGTCGAGCTCGTCGAGCGCCGCGGCGACCCGCGGGCGCGCCGACACATCGCGGGCCGCTCGATCAACCTCGCGATCAGCGCGCGCGGCATCAAGGCCCTCGAGCGCGCGGGGCTGTGGAACGACATCGCGAAGGACGCCGTTCGCATGGGCGGCCGCATGATCCACCCCGTCGCGGGCGCGCCGCACTTCCACGCCTACTCGAGCGACCCCACGCGCGCCATCAACTCGGTTTCCCGCAGCGCCCTGAACCTTGGCCTGCTCGACGCCGCGGCCGCCGAGCCGAATGTCACGCTCGCCTTCGACGAGCGCTGCGCCTCGATCGACTTCTCGGCCCCGTCGGCGACCTTCGTGAACGACGCGACGGGCGCCACCCGCACCGTGCGCGCCGACCTCGTCGTGGGCGCCGACGGCGCGTACTCGGCGGTGCGCGCCGCCATGCAGCGCAACGAGCGCTTCGACTATTCGCAGGACTTCCTCGGCCACGGCTACAAGGAGCTCGCCATTCCGCCCGTCGCCGCGGGCCCGCACGCGCCCTTCGCGATGGAGCCGAACGCGCTCCACATCTGGCCGCGCGGCGAGAGCATGATGATCGCGCTGCCGAACCCCGACGGCTCGTTCACCTGCACCCTGTTCTGGCGCCACGACGGCGCGGGCTCGAGCTTCGCCGCCATCCGCTCGGGCGCCGACGCGCTCGCCCACTTCCGAGCCGCCTACCCCGACGCCGTGCCCCTCATGCCCACGCTCGCCGAGGACTTCGAACGGAACCCCGTCGGCAGCATGGTCACCGTGCGCTGCGCGCCGTGGTCGCGCGGCGCGGTCACGCTGGTCGGCGACGCCGCGCACGCCATCGTGCCGTTCTACGGCCAGGGCGCGAACGCCAGCTTCGAGGACTGCGAGGCGCTGGTCGACGCGCTTGCCGCGAAGCCGTCGGTGCCCGAGGCGCTGTGCGCCTACGAAGGCGCGCGCGTCGCGAACGCGAACGCCATCGCCGACATGGCGAAGTACAACTTCATCGAGATGCGCGACCTCGCGGGCCGCCCCGCATGGCAGCGGCGCAAGAAGGTCGAGCACCTGCTGCACCGCCTCATGCCCGAGCGCTTCACGCCGCTCTACGACCTCGTCAGCTTCTCGACCGTGCCGTACACCGAGGCGAAGGCGCGCGGCGCCGCGACGGCGCGCGCGGTCGACCGCGTGATCGCGGGCTCGGTGGCTGCGGCGCTGGTCGCGACCGTTGCAGCCGCCGCGTGGCTCGTGCTGCGAAACGGCGGCGCCGCATGAACGCCCTGCCTCGCGGAACCAGGCTCCCCACGCCGTACTGCTCGGCGTGCGGCCACGACCTGACCGGCGCGGTCGACAGCGCGCGCTGCCCCGAGTGCGGCGGGCCGCTTGTCGAGGTGCTGGTGCGCGGCAAGCTCCGCTTCGGCGCCATGGTGGGCAAGCCCGTGCGGCGCTACGAGTCGCCCACGCGCGTCCTCGGACTTCCGCTTCTCTCGATCGCGCTCGGCATCGACGAGGAAGGCCGCATCGGCCGCGCGAAGGGCTATGTCGCGGTCGGCGACATCGCGACGGGCGTGTTCGCCTTCGGCGGGCTCGCGCGCGGCGTGGTCGCCTTCGGCGGAGTCTCGCTCGGCATCGTCACCTTCGGCGGCCTCTCGATCGGCACGCTCGCCGCGTTCGGCGGCGGCGCGGTGGCGCTCCTCGGCAGCGCGATGGGCGGATTCGCCGCAGGCCTCGTGGCCGCGGGCGGCGCAGCGATCGGCGTGATCGCGCAGGGCGGCCTCGCCATCGGATGGCTCGCGCGCGGCGCGAAGGCGATCGGCGAGCACGCCTGGCCGCAGGGCGCGCGCGTCGACGAGCAAACCGCCGCGCTCTTCGAGTCGTTCCGCTGGCTGATCGGCGCGCCGGGCGGCATGCCGCAGATCCACTTCAATCTCGCGTGGACCGTGGCCATCGCCGTTCTGGTCGCGCTGCTCGCGCTCATTCCCCTGCTGCGCGCGCGCCGCAGGCGCGACCCGATCGCCGCCGAGCTCGGCCGCGCGTCCGACTCGCGCGATCGATGACGGACCGCCGCCACATGCATGAGATCCACATGCATGAGATCCAGATGCATGAGTTCCAAATGCATGAGTTCTAACTGCATGACTTCCCCACGCACGAGTTCCCCATGCGCGAGCGCCCACTGATCGACATCACCCCCCGCATCGGCCCCGACATCGCGGTGTGGCCCGGCGACACGCCGCTCTCGCGCGAGGTGCTCTGCGAGCGCGAGAAGGGCGCGAGCGTCACGCTCTCCACGCTGCGCGCAACCGTTCACCTCGG
>JBJTOV010000313.1:0-3029 GCA_046074745.1 Planctomycetota bacterium
CGGCCGTCGTGCGCGACTCGGACTTCGACGAGCCCCACGCGATCATGCCGATTCCCGGGATCAGGATCACCGTCGGCTCGGGCGCGCGCATCGCGGGGCTGTCCGCGTGCTTGCACGCCTCGTAGTAGGCCGTGTAGTCCTTGACATACGCGGCAAGGCCGACCTCGGTCTTGGCGCAGAGCGCCGCGAAATCCTCGGTGCTCGGATCGAACTCGATGAAGAGCGGCTTGATCTTGGTGCGCAGGAAGTGATCGGGGCACGAGGTGCCGAGCTCGGCCAGGCGCGCGGCGTCGTGGCTCGACACGAACTCGAGCATCGCCGCGTCGTGCTGCACCGTGCCCACCATGCGGCGGCGCGTCGAGACCCTGCCGCGCAGGAACGGCAGGAAACGCGCGAGCAGCGCGCGCCGCGCGTCGTCCGACGCGTGGCCCACGCGCTGACCGCCGAAGGTGTCCTTGCCGCGGTCGTGCGCCGCCAGGTACGCGGCCGCGCGCGAGATCAGCGACAGCGTGAGGTCGTAGCACTCGCGCGGATCATCGGCCCAGTTGATCAGGCCATGCTGGCCCATGATCGCGCCGACCGCGTTCGGATGGTCCTCGCACAGCTTCCCGAGCGCGAGCCCGAGCTCGAAGCCCGGCCGCATCCACGGAAGCCACTCGAGCTCTCCGCCGAACACCTCGCGCATCGCCTCCTGCCCTCGCACGCACGCGGCGATGGCGATCAGCGCGTTCGGATGCGTGTGGTCGACATGCGCGCGCGGCACGAACGCGTGCAGCGGCGTGTCGATCGAGGTCGCGCGCGGATTCAGGTTCCAGGTGCAGTGCCGGTACAGGTCGACCATGTCGTCCTCGGCCTGCGTCTTGATGCCGCGCGGTGTGCGCGACGCGTACACCTGCTTCAGCTGCTCGAGCTTCTCCATCGAGAGCGACGAGAAGAACTCGCGCCCCGCCGTGCGCAGGTCGCCGCCCGAGCCCTTCACCCACAGCACGCGCTCGGCCTTGCCCGTCAGCGGATCGCGCTCGGTCACCTTGCTCGAGGTGTTGCCGCCGCCCGTGTTCGTCACGCGCTGGTCGTCGCCCAGCCTGTTCGAGCGGTAGACGAGCAGGCCGACGGGGTCGAGCGCCGCGGCCTCCGCGTCCTTCCAGGTGCGGGTGACGAAGCGTGGATCGGCGGCGTGGCTCATCGGATTGCTCGGGAAATCGCCTCTGGCGTGTCGGACAGGACGGACAGGTTACCGCGCAAGCCGCGCCGCCGCGTCGTCCATGCGCGCACGCATCGCCGCACGCGGCAGCACCTCCGCGCCCGGGAACGCCGCGCGCACCAGCGCGCGCAGCGGCGACGCCGACGCGATCCCCTCGAGCGCCGCGTGCTGCATCAGCGCGTTGCCGAGCGCCGTGCACTCGGCGGACCCCGTCGCCACGGGCAGCCCCGATGCATCGGCCACCAGCTGGTTGAGAAGCGCGTTCGACGCGCCGCCGCCCACGACGACGATTCGCCTCGCGTCCACGCCGCCCGCGGCGCTCACATTTCCCACCGCGCGCGCCGTCGCAAGGGCCACGCTGTCGAGCGCGCAGCGCACGAGCTGCGCGTCGCTCTCGGGCACAGGCTCGCCGCGCGCCGCGCACAGCGCGCGCAGGTGCGCGGGCATGCCGCCCGGCGCGAACAGCGACGGATCGTCGGGGTCGACCACGCTCCGCTTCGGCTCCGCGGCCTCGGCCAGCAGCGACAGCTCCGCCCACGACCGCCGCCGTCCCTCGGCCTCGAACGCCGCCTCGAGCTGCTGCACCAGCCACATTCCCGCCACATTGCGCAGGAACCGAACCGATCCGAACGCGCCGAGCTCGTTGGTGAGGTTCGCCGCGCGCGCCGCATCGGAAGTCACCGCGTCGCGCAGCTCGGCGCCCACCAGCGACCATGTCCCGCTCGACACATAGAGGTCGCGCGCAGGGTCGATCGGCGCCGCAAGCACCGCCGACGCCGTGTCGTGCGTGCCGACCGCGAGCACGGGCGTGCCGCGCGCAAGCCCCGTCTCGTCGGCCACTTCATCGAGCACTCCGCCGAGCGGCTCGCCCGCGCCCGCATCGACAAGCTCGGGCAGGATGCGCTCGGGCGCGCCCGCCGCGCGCGCGAGCCCGAGATCCCACGAGCGCGTGCGCACATCGAGCAGCTGCGTGGTGCTCGCGTTCGGGCGCTCGGCCGAGCGCGAGCCGCAGAGCCGCATCGCCACGAAATCGGGCACGAGCAGCATGCGGTGCGCGCGCTCGAGCGGAGCGATCGGATCCTCCGCGTCGGCCGCCAGCTGGTACAGCGTGTTGAACGGCTGGAACGCGATGCCCGTGGCGCCGTAGATCGCCGCGTCGCCGCGCGCCGCGCGCAGCCGCGCGAACGGCCCCTGCGTGCGCGGGTCGCGATACGCCGCGAGCGGCCGCACCAGCTCGCCCTCCTCGTCGACGAGCGCGTAGTCGACGCCCCACGCATCGACGCCGATCGAGTCGACGGGCCCGCCCGCGGCCGCCACGCGCAGCCCCTCGAGCATGCCCTCCCAGATGCGCTCGAACGGCCAGCACAGCGTGACCCCGCCCGCATGGCGCGCGGGCACCGGCCCGTTCGCGAAGCGGTGCAGCTCGCGCAGCGAGAGCTCGCCGCCGCCGATCCGCACCTCGATCACGCGGCCGCTCGACGCGCCGAGGTCGATCGCCACATGCCGCCGCGCCGCGCTCATGCGTACGAACCTCCGCCCGCGCGCTTGCGCGGCAGACGGTCGAGGGCGGCGCGCGCCTCGTAGCCGCTCGCGCGGTGCGCGGCCAGCGGGTCGCGCGGCAGCCCGCGCGCCTCGCGCCACGCGGCGAGCGCGGGCCGCACATCGGTCGCGAACGCGCGCTTCAGGCACTCCTCGGCCGCGACGATGTCGTTGCGCGCGCGCGCCGCGTCGAGCGCGTCGAGATCGACGAGCAGCGCCTTCGCGAAGAGCTCCTGCACCGCGGTCACCGTCTGCAGCATCGCCTCGATCTTCGGCTTCAGGTTGTGCG
>JBJTOV010000314.1:0-27042 GCA_046074745.1 Planctomycetota bacterium
GCGACCGCACCGAGGCCGTCGACGCCCTGCGCCGCGCGCAGGACTCGCTCGACACCGCCAAGCGCGACCTGCAGCTCGCGATCCTCCGCTACCTGAATACCACGGGCCAGATGCGCATCGCGCCCAACGGCCACCTTCTGCCGCCGCCCGGCATGACGATCGACGAGAAGTCGGGCCCGGGCATCATCGACACCTCGCCGTGACGAGACCTCGCCGACCCGACGACCTGGAACCCACATGCGCCGAATGAACACGCCGTTCTCCGTTCTTCCGCCCGCCGCGCGCCGCGCAGCGCCGCTCGTCGCCCCCGTGCTCCTCGCGGTGATGCTCGCAGGCTGCGGTGGCGGAGGCGCTTCGCCCGAGACTCCCTCGATCGCCGCGCGCGACACGCATCAGGTCGAGAAGTCGTCGTTCGACATGATCCTGCCCGTCAGCGGCGAGCTGGCCGCGCGCAACCAGGTCGAGCTGCGCAACAAGCTCGAGACCCGCGCCGTGATCACCGAGATCGTGCCCGAGGGCACGCGCGTGTCGAAGGGCGACATCCTCGTGCGCCTCGCGCAGGAGGAGATCCTCGACAAGATCAAGGACGCGAAGGACAAGGTGAACACCTCGCAGAGCGCCGCGATCGCCGCGCAGCAGTCCTACTCGATCAAGCAGGGCGAGCGGCAGAGCGAGCTCGACAAGGCCGATGTCGCGGTGCGCATCGCCGAGCTCGCGCTCGAGGGCTGGCAGCAGGGCGAGGTGGTGAACAAGCGCCAGGAGCTGCAGCTCGCCAAGGAGACCGCGGTCATCAACTTCGATCGCCTGAAGGGCCGCTTCGAGGAAAGCGCCAAGCTGGTCGAGCAGCGCTACATCGCGAAGGACGAGTTCGAGAAGGACCGCATCGCGATGATCGAGGCCGAGGCCAAGGTGAAGCAGGCGGGGCTCAACCTCGAGGTGTACGAGAAGTACACCTATTTCCAGGACGAGGCGAAGAAGAAGTCCGACCTCGAGCAGGCGCGCGCCGAGCGCAGCCGCGTGGAGGAGAAGTTCAACGCCGAGCTCGTGAAGGCGCAGGCCGACCTCGAGAGCGCGAACTTCCAGCTGCAGAGCGCGAAGGAGCGCCTCGCCAGCCTCGAGACGCAGATCACCTACACCGCGCTCGCGGCGCCCATCGACGGCCTGGTCGTGTACGCCACCAGCATCGACAGCTCGAACGGCGGCCGCGGCGGCGGCGATGCGCAGCCTCCGCAGGTCGGAACCGAGCTCCGCCCGAACGAACTGGTCATCCTGCTGCCCGACACCGCGAACATGGTCGCGAACCTCAAGGTCAGCGAGGCGCTGTCGGGCCGCATCCAGCCGGGCCAGCGCGTCACCGTGTTCAGCGACGCGCTGCCCAACCAGGCGGTGGCGGGAACCGTGACGGGCGTGAGCGTGCTTGCCGCCAGCGGAGGCTGGCGCGATCCGAACCGCCGCGAATACACGGTGAAGACCGCGCTCGACGCCGATCCGTCGCTTGGCCTCAAGCCCGCGATGCGCTGCAAGGCCGAGATCCTGCTCGGGCGCGTCGACGACACGCTGAACATTCCCGTGCAGGCGGTGTTCCGCCAAGGGCCCGTGACCTATGTCTATGTGAACGATGGCGCGGGCTTCTCGCAGCGCCAGATCACGCTTGGCCGCGCGAGCGAGCTGCAGGTCGAGGTCTCGAAGGGGCTCGAGGCGGGCGAGAAGGTGCTGCTCCGCGAGCCGAAGTCCACCGAGATCGTGAAGAAGCTCGACCCGAGCGTGTTCGAGCTGGCCAACGCGTCGATGCCGTCGTTCGGCGGGCCTGCGCGCGGCGGCATGCCGGGCATGAACGCGTCGCCCGATGGCGCGGGTGAACCGCCGAGCGGTGGGCAGCAAGGTGGGCAAGGTGGTCAGGGCGGGCAAGGCGGCCGTGGTGGACGACCGCGCACCGATGGCGCGAGCCGAGGCGAGCGGCCGAGCGGAGCGGGTGGGCCGCCCGCGGGCGCAGGTGCAGGCGCCACAACCGCAGGATCAGCGGCACCCGCTGGCTCGGGCGCGTCGACCGCGCCCGCTGCCAATCCCTGATCGCCGCGCAGGATGTCTTCTTCAAAAGCAGCCCGGCCGCGCTCTCGCGCGGCCGGGTGGTTTCAGATCCGGGCTGGTCAGGCCCGTCAGTAGAGGAGGATCATGTCGCGGTCGAGCTCCTGCGTGCCGCGGTAGATGGTGATGCTGCCGCCATGGAAGGCCCAGGGGATGCTGGCGAGGGTGAAGTCCGCGCGCAGCAGGTCGACGGGGGCCGCGAGCGACTTCCATGCGACATTGTTGTCAGGGTTGTTGGTGCCGAGCGAGGGCTTGACCTCGATCGCCGACCAGTCGCCGATCGGCTTCAGCGCCTCGAGCAGCTTCGCCTCGTTGCCCGAGGCCGACGAGTCGGTCTCCTCGGTGGCTTCGCCGTCGATCACATCGGGGATCTCCTGCGTCGAGGTGTCGCTGATCTCGGTGGTGCCCGACGCATCCTTTCCCGACACATCCTTTCCCGACACATCCTCGCCCTCGGGCTTGACGCCCTCCTCTTCCTTCCCCTCGGGCACCTTGTTGTCGCCCGTGATGCCCTTGACCAGCTGCTCCATGGTCGCGGTCGCGAACACCGAGCCGTCGGCCAGGCGGATCACGACCAGGTCGCTCGCGGCGCCCGTCGCCGTGAAGGTCAGCTTGCCGTACGACGGCGCCATCATGAAGAAGGCCTGCGAATCCTGCTGCAGACGGTGCTCGTCGCTCTTGACGAGCTCCTGCGCGCCGGCGGCGGCGGCCAGGGCGAGGCTCAGGGTTGCGGCGGTGATCGAGTTGTTCAGGGTGTTGCGGCGCATGACGGGCTCCTCTCTGTCGTGGTTTCTGCGCCCTTCCTGAGGCCACGCTGGCTCGGAGGTCGGGTTCTGAAACTCAACGCGACGGACGGGCCGCGACCCCGCAACGGATTCCCGACATTTTTCCGCGCGGCTTTCCGGGCGGGGTCGCGCCTACGGGTGATAGCCCCCGGAAAAGCCCCCCGGAGGAGCTGCGGCAAGGGGTCGTCGACGCCCCGGCAGCGCAGGCCTCACTCACGCCGGGAGCAGGGCGTCGAGCAGCGCGGGCACGGGTTCGAGCGAGTCGAGGATGACATCGGGCGCGGGATCGAGGGTTTCCACGGGGTTTCCGTGGTTGTAGCCGCCGCGCACCACCAGGCTCGGCATGCGCGCGGCGCGGGCGGCGCCCACATCGTTCGCGCTGTCGCCCACCATCCAGCCGTGGGTGGAGCCGAGCCGCCGCATGGCCTCGGCCAGCGGCGCGGGGTCGGGCTTGCGCACCGAAAGCGAATCTCCACCGATCACCGCCGACACATACGCGCGCCAGCCGAGGGCGTCGATGATGCGCTCGGTGGGCGCGAGCGGCTTGTTGGTGACGATGGCGACGCCGAGGCCGCGGCGATGGGCGTCGCTCAGCGCCTCGCGCGCGCCCGCGAGCGGCACCGTGTGGTCGACGCACACGCGCTCGTAGATCGCGCGGAACCGCGGCATGGCCGCATCGGCGAACGCGTGGCGCTCCGACGCATCGGGCAGCCCTGCGAAACCCGCAAGCCGCCCCGCGATCGAGCGCTCGACCAGCATGCGCGCACCGTTCCCGACCCAGGTGGCGACCTCGTCGCGCGTGCGCTCGGCAAGCCCGAGCTCGCGCAGCAGCTCGTTCACCGCGACGAAGATGTCCTGCACCGAGTCGACCAGCGTGCCGTCGAGGTCGAAGAGCACTGCTTCGGGCGCGGGAAACGCACGCAGACGCGCGACGATCGCGGTGGTCGCGGCATGCGGATGCGGTCGGGATGCGGGCGTGGCCGCGTGCGTCATGGGATGCGATTCATAGCACGCCCGTCACGGCCACGACGGACGCTGCGAACGCATCAATTGGCGATGTCGATCGCGAACTGCTCGCGCGGGAACCAGCGGCCCGGGCTCTCGGTCGCGACGAGGTCGGAATGCAGCACGACATTGGCGTCGGGGATGCCCGTGGCGCGCTGCAGGTCGTTGACCAGCGCCGCCAGCGCCTTCATCTGCGACTCGGTGAACGCGCGGCGCTCGCCGTTGCCGATCAGGCAGATGCCGATGGCGTTCTGGTTGAACCACGCGGCGTCGGGCGTGGCGCCCGCGGCGCGCTCGGCCACATGCGCGCCGGGCTGCTGCTCGAGCCAGCGCGGGCCCTGCACCACCTCGCCGTCGGCTTGGCCATTGCCGTTGCCGATCACGAAGTGGTAGCCGAGGCTGCCAAGGCCCCACTGCTCATGCTGGCGCGCAAGGTCGACCGCGGTACCCGCGGGCGTGGCCGAGTGATGGATCACGATCGCCTGCCAGCGGCCGGGCGCGACCTCGACGGGCGCGCCACCACGCGGCGATTCGGACGGGGCGATCTTGACGGCGGGCAGCGCCTGCCAGCGGTCGCCGATCAGCAGCGCTCCACCGGCCAAGGTCATCGTGGCCAGGAAACCGCCCCACACGATGCCCGTGCGCTTCGGGTGGATCTTCCTCTTCTTCGAGGCGGGACGCGACGACGACGACTTTGCTGGCTTCCGTGCCAAGGGTTGTCCTCAGTGAGGTGGCGAACGGTAGCGGAAATCGGTCACGCCGCGCGAAGCGCTGCAGGATTTCCAATCGCGGTCCGGCGGTGAAGGAGAACGCCTCACACCGGCTGCGTGAGCCGTGCGCGCAGCGCAGGCTGCGGACGCCCGAACACATCGGGCTCCTCGAGCGGGATGTAGCGCTGGCGCATGCGGTCGTGCGTCTCGAACTGGTTGCGCGGCAGGTCGCTTGGGAACAGCACGCGCTGGCATCCGCCCGTGGCGGCAGCGACGGCCGCGGCGGCGGCGAGCAGTGCGGCAAGTCGAGCGGCGGAGCGCATGCGCGTCATGCTACCGATCCCCCGCCCGCGCCGACTTCGGCGGAAGCATGCGCATGGTGGCGACCGCGGGAAACGCGCGGCCCGTGGCGCCGTCGGTGAACTCGACCGACACCGACAGGGCCGACGCCTCGCGCGCGCCCGTCCAGGCAACGGGCATCTCGACGGTGTAGTGGGTGCCCATGAAGCCCGAGCGGTAGGCGTCGCGCATCGCCTTCGGGCCCAGGGTGCGCGTGGCCGACGGCTGGGGCGGCTCGCCCGCCACGATGGCGGCGACGCTGATCCTGAGCGTGCCCGCGACCTGTAGGAAGCGGCCGAGGCCGTCGGTCGGCACGAGAACGAGCGAGAGATTGGCGTTGTTGGCGTCGACCAGCGTGGCGGCCGACAGGCCCGACACCGCGACCGAGGCCAGCGCGGGCGTGGCCGCGGCGAGCTCGGGATCGTTGGCGGGGTCGTTGGCGGCGCTGGGCGCGCTGCGGCGGGCAAGCTCGGTCTCGAGTTCGGCCACCCGCGCGCGGGCGGCGTCGCGTTCGCGGGTGCGCAGGGCAAGCTGCTCGCGCACGGCGTCGGCCTCGGACGGCGCGAGGGCGCGGCCGCGGCAGCCCGTCGCGAGCGTCGCGGCCAGCAGGAGGGCGAGCGCTGGCAACGCAGCGCTACCCATGGGTCGGGTCCTCAGAGTCGACATCGTGGTCTGCATCGTGGTCGGCATCGTGGTCGGCATCGCGCTCGTCGCCGCCATGGCCCTCGGCCGTGCTGGCCACCTGGAAGGCAAGCTGCTCGAGCGCCACCGTGAAGTCGACGCTGACGATGCTGATCCCATCGCGCACCACGATGCGACGCGGCGCGAAGTTCAGGATGCCCTTCACGCCAGCCGCGACCAGCGCGTCGGCAATCTGCTGGGCGGCATCGCGCGGCACGGCGATGATGCCAAGCTCAATGCCCTCGGTGGCGACCGCCTTCGCAAGGTCCGTCATCGGGCGGATCCGAAGCCCTCCGACCTCGCGCCCGACCATCTCGGCGCTGCCATCGAACACGGCGACGATCGAGAAGCCCTCCTTGCGGAAGCGGTCGTAGCTGACAAGCGCGCGGCCGATGTTGCCCGCACCAACCACGCAGGCCGTCCACGCGCGGTCGCGGCCCATGATGCGCCGCAGCGACGCGATCAGGTCGGCCACGCGGTAGCCGCGGCCCGGGTGCCCGAGCTGGCCGAAGATCGCAAGGTCCTTGCGCACCTGCGCGTCGGTGAGGCCAAGCGACAGGCCAAGGGCCTTCGAGTTGACCGTCTCCTCGCCCTGCTCGAGGCGGCTGGCCAGCTCGCGCAGGTACAGGCTCAGTCGCCGCGCGGCGGGCTTGGGGATGTCGCGTCGTTGCGGCACGAAGGGCATCTTACGCGGCCTTCCGAAGCCGCTACCCTTGGGAAATGCATGTGGCCGACATCTTCGCGCGCGACGCGACCACGATGAGCTTCGAGTTCTTCCCCCCGCGCAACAACGCGGGCTGGGAGGCGCTCTACCGCTCGATCGCGGAGTTCGGGCCGCTCGAACCGAGCTTCGTCTCGGTGACCTACGGCGCGGGCGGCACCACCCGCGACAACACGCACGCGCTGGTGGTGCGGCTGCGGCGCGAGACCAAGCTCGAGCCGGTGCCGCACCTGACCTGCTTCGGCCACACGAAGGACGAGATCCGCTCGATCCTCGAGCGCTACGCGGTGAACGATGTGACCACGGTGCTCGCGCTGCGCGGCGACCCGCCGAAGGGCGCGCGGCTGATCTCGCCCGGCGACTTCCCGCATGCGGCCGACCTCGTGCGCTTCATCCGCCGCGAGGGCGAACGGCTCGGCGTGAACGGCGGACGCGGGTTCGGAATCGGCGTGGCGGGCTTCCCCGAGGGGCACCCCGAGACGCCGAACACGCTCGAGCAGCTCGACCACCTGAAGGCGAAGTGCGACGAGGGCGCCGACTACATCGTCACGCAGCTCTTCTTCGACAACCACGCGTTCCACGACTGGCGCGCACGCTGCGAGCTCGCGGGAATCAAGGCGCCGATCATCGCGGGAATCATGCCCGTGACGACCGCGGGCGGCCTGAAGCGCATGGCCGACCTCGCGGCCGGCACGCGGTTCCCCGCGCCGCTCCTCAAGGCGATCCAACGCTGCCGCGGCAACGCCGAGGCGATCGAAAGCGCGGGCATCCACTGGGCCACCGAACAGTGCCGCGACCTGCTCGACAAGAATGTGGCCGGCATCCACTTCTACACGCTGAACAAGTCCGACGCGACGCAACGCATCTACAAGGCGCTCGGGGTGCGGGCGTAGGCGCGACGGGATGGCGGCGCGCGGAGCCGGTCCGTCACCGGTCCCCTACGCCTTCACATCAAGCGCATGTTCCCCGCTGTCATCCGACGACGGCGGCTCGGCTGCCGCAAACCGCGGATCGCGGTGCTGGTGCCGCGGGCGGCGGTGCTTCCACTCTTCCGCGGCGTCGGGCTTCGGATCGACCGCCTCGGCCTTCGCGGGATCGGAAAGCCGCACATCATCGCGCACGGGAACGCGACGCGGATCCACTTGCTCCGACTTCGGCTTCTCGCGCGGCCGCGCGGCGGCCTGCTGCTGTCCGATGAACGCCGACTGGATCGCGCCAGGCACGGGGTTCAGCGGAGAAGATGGTCCGAAGGCGCTCACCATGGGAAAATCGGCAGTCGAACCCCGCTTTCCACGAAAAACCACCGAAAAACAGCGCAGGCGGCCCGTCGGAGGCCGCCTGCGCCATCCATTCCGCGCCATAGGTCACCCGGCGGGGGTTGCCCGCAGCGGCTCGACGCGGCGCGCGCACTTCGCCTTGGCAAGCGCGACAAGCCCCGCGGGCTTCACCCGCCCGAGCACCGCACCGCGTTCCGTGATCTCGCCGTCGATCGATACGCCGATCTCCTTCAGTTCCTTCCGCGCCGCGTCGTCGAGCGCCGCGAGCAGGATCACGACCTCGAGCTCGCCGCCGCGCACGGGCAGCGCGAACGCTGCAGCGAGCTCAGCGGCCGCCTCGGTGTCGGCGTTCGCGAGAAGCGCCACAAGCGCAAGCCGACGCTCGAGCACGCGGATCAACCTGTCGCGATCGATCGCGGGCTCCTCGGCCTTCGCCGCATCGATGCCCTCTGTCTTGGAATCCGCAGACTCCAATCCCATCGCCTCATTCGCTTCGAGAAGCTCGCCCTGCGCTGCCTGACCGCGCTCAGACTCCCCGCGAGCGTCGGGGGCGATCTTGCCCCCACCACCTCCGCCGCCTCCGCGGAAACCCGCACTTGAGTTGGAGCGTGTCTCAGGCGAAACCGCCGACCGCATGACCGGCTCGCCACCGCTGCGATCGGCGGGTGCCGCCGCAGGGCGCGCAGGGCCACGCCCACCCGCAGGACCTCGCGTCGTCGCGACAGGCGGCAGCCCGCCCGGCGGCGCAACAGGTACCGAGGCCGCTCCTGCATCGCGCGTCGATTCCGCAGACTCTCGCTTCGCCGCGCCGAAGCCGCCACCCAGCGGAGGCGCCACAGACGCGGCAACCGGCGGCGACGACGACGGCGACGGCATCGCCGCCGCTTCGGGCGCCGCGGAAACACCACCCGTCACTCCGCCCGTACCTGCACCGATGTCCATGCGCGGCATGTTCGACGGTGCTCCGAATCCAAGCGGATCGATCTCGCGGCGCTCCACATGCCGCCGCAGCTCCTCCTCGAGCGTGCGACGCGTCTTGCCCGCGGGCAGCGGCTTGCCGAGCTCGCTGTCGACCAGTTGCGCAGGCTGCACGCCCTCGCCGAAGAAACCGTCCCAGGTCGTGCCATCGGGCAGCTCGACGGGCACCGACACCAGCATCGGCTTGCCGCCGACCACCGTGCGGCTGCGCTCGACCGCCACGAAGCTCGTGTACGGCGTGGCGATCGAGTACGACTCGCCGAGCGCGATCACCGCGCGCTTCACCGCGCCGTCGAGCGTCTGCGACTCGACCTGCGCGAGGCGCGGCAGCAGCAGTTCGTCGACCTTCGCGCGCGCCCACAGCGTCTTCACCACATCGTGGCGCGCCTCGGTCGCAGGCAGCGCCACGGGAATCGCCTTCTCCCACGCTCCTGCGCCCGTGCGGCCGCGGATCGTGATCACGCCGCTCGCCGCGCGGTCGAAGCGCCCGATCAGCACGATCGGCTCCTGATCGTAGAGATCGGGCAGGTTCTCGCCGGCAGGCAGCAGCTCTCGCACGCCGAGCGACGCAGGGACATCGAGCGCGATGTCGGTGAGCACGGGCGACTCGATGCGGCGCACGAGGCGCTCGATCGCCGCGTCCGCGCTCTCGGCAAGCGTGACCACCTCGCAGGTGCCGCGCCCCGCGCGCGCCAACTCCTCGAGCAGGAAGCGGTTCACGCTGTTGCCGATGCCGAAGCTGAACACGCGCGACGCGCGCGCGTTCTCGCGCACCGCGGCGACCACGCCCTGGTCGTTCCCGATGTAGCCGTCGGTCAGGAAGAACACGAAGCGCGTGCGCGCGTCGGCGTCCTCGAAGCGCGCCGAGCGCACGACGAGGACGCGGTTCCCAAGCCGCGTCTCCCACGAGCCGTCGGCGATCACCGCAAGCCTGCGCGGATTCGCAGGAAGCGCGACCAGCATGTCCACGGCCACCGCGCGGCCCGCGCCGGCGTCGATGGTCCAGCCGTCCTTGCCCTGCGTGATCGTTCCCGCCTCGATCGCGACGCGCACCGCGCGGCCGTCGGCCGGCAGATCGAGCAGGCGCGCGGGGCTCATGCCGCTGCGGCCTTCCTGCACGAGCGCGGCGTTGATCGCCGTCATCATCTCGGTGCCGCCGCCCGACTGGGCGTTGGCCACGAACTCCGACGCGATGCGCCGGTTCTCCTCGGTGGCCGCGCGTGGCTCGTTCCACAGAACCCTCGTCGCGCCCGCGAAGGTGATGAAGTTGCAGGTGTCGTTCGGCCGCATGGCGTCGATCGCCTTCTGGGCAAGCGCCTTCGACTTCTCGATCGGAAATCCGTTCATCGAACCCGAGGTGTCGAGCACGAACACGAGTTCGCGCGGACGCACCTCGGCGGGCGCGACGCGCGCGGGCGGCTCGATCGCGATCATGAAGTACCCGCCGTCGGCCTGCGTTCCCGCGCCCTGCGCGACATGAGCGAAGAACGACGGCTCGATCGCATCCTCCGAGGTCTTCCAGCGCAGGATGAAGTCGCGGTTCGGAATCGTCTTCCGGTCGTCGAGCGCGATCGTGCGCGTCGACGCGGACTTCGACTCGACGCTGATCTCGTGCAGCTCGCTCGACACATCGGTGACCGCGGTGCCGCCCGTGTCGATCGACACCGCGATGCCGATGTCGTGGCCTGCGCGCTCGCTCGGCTTCACGGGCATCGGCGTGATGCGCGACGCGTCGGGCACCGATCCCGTGTCACCGGCGAAGCCCGTGCCCTGGTCCTTCGCAAGCGGCGCGAAGAAGAAGCGGCCGTTGATCTCGCCAAGGCCCGCCGCGGGAAAGTAGACGCCGCGCTCCGCGCTTCCGTTGCCGTACTTCGCGGTGAACGACACGCCCTCGCCCGCCGAGAGCATGCGGTCGATGTGCTCGTTGGCCGCGGCGCGCACGGGCACCGCCGACTCGAGCAGCGCGAGAAGTCGCGCCGCCGAAAGCGCGCCCGCCGCCGAAAGCTCGACCGCGGCCGGCGCGCGCAGCACCACGCCCTCGCGAACCTGCCAGCCCTCGGGAAGCGTGGGCATCGACTTCGGCGCGCCCGGGATGTAGCGCGGCCCGACCACCATCGGGAACACGAACTCCGACACGCCGTTCCGGCGCTGCGCGAGCTCGATGGTCGCGATGCGCACCTTCACCGTGGCGCCCGGCTCGATGTTGGCCACCGACTGGGTGAAGATGTTCGGCCGCTCCTGCTCGAGCAGGCTGGCGACATAGCCCGACTCGCGCGCCTCCTCGTAGATGGCGCGCGTGACGGCGCGCTCGCGCACCTCGCCCTCGACGGTCTTCTCGCCCGCGGGGCCGCGCACCACCATCGTCATGCGGTCGACTGCGGCGCGGTTCGACAGCGGGAAGGTGTAGACGGCCTCGATCGTGCGCGGATAGGGGTTCGCGTAGGTCTGCTCGACCACGGTGCGCACGAAGCGCCCGCTGATCTCGACCTTGACATCGGTGCGCTGGAGCGGGCATGGGCCAAGCGTGTTGCCGTCGGCGTCGAGCGCGTCGAGCGCGCCGCCCTCGGCGACCTGCACGACGCCGCCGTCGGCGAACGCCGCGCGCTCGGTGCCGCGCGTGAACAGCGCGACCAGCGTGACCGCAAGCACCAGGAGCGCCGCCGACGCCAGCATGCGCATGCCGCCGATCCGAGCGAGCACGCCGCGCGGTCGCGCGGGTTCGAACGGCCCGCGGTCGGGCTCGCCCAGCAGCTCGTCGCGCTCGATCGAGCGCAGGATCTCGTCGCGCGAGGCTTCGGCCGCGCCGCGGTTCTCGTCGTGCCACGCGCGCAGCAGCGCGTCAAGGCGGTCGCCCGTCGCGGGGCGGTCGGCCCCGTCGTTGTGCTTCTCGGTGGTCATGGCTGGAGGTCCTCGCGCGAGAGCTTCGCGCCGATCAGTTCGCGTGCCTGCGTGACGAGCCTGTAGAACTGCGCGCGGCTGACGCCAAGCGCGTGCCGCGCCGCGGCCACGGGGTCGGGCTCGATGTAGAAGATGTGCAGCGCGAGCCGCACATCGTCGGGAAGTTCGTCGATCGCCGCGCCAAGCCGCGCGAGCGTTTCCTGGCGCTCGAGCGGGCGCGACGGCCTGTCGCCTGCGTGCGAGAGCGCGGGTGGTTCGGTCTGTGGCATCGGTTGGTCCTTTCGCGCGAGCGATTCCCGCGAGGCGTTCCGGTCGAGCCCCGCCGCGTACGCGATGTCGCGCCGCGACTGGGCGCGCTCCACGCGACGCTCCTTGCACACGATGCGCGCGATCGCGTACAGCCACGACCTGAAGCCCCTGCAGTCGGTCACGCGGTCGAGCATGCGGAAGGCCCGCAGGAAGGTCTCCTGCGCCGCGTCCTCGGCGTCGTGCACGCTTCGGGCGCCCGTTTCGGTGCGGCACAGCGAGAGCACGACCGCCGCGTGGCGGTCGTACAGCCGCCGCGAGGCGTCGCGGTCGCCGCTTCCAAGTGCCGCAAGATCGGTGCAGTCGTCGCTCACGGGCCCGCCGATGTCGTCCATGGGGGCGTTGTCTCAGAATTCGGTGGGAATCGGTGCGACATGCCGCCGTTGGTTCCGCATATCTCACCGCGATGGCGACCGATCACTTCCCAACCACGCATGCGACCTGGCTTTCCGAGCGGATCGGCGTTGCCAACGACCAGGTCGCGCGGCATGTGATGGAGCGGTACTTCGAGCCGCTGCGGGCCTATGTGCGCGGGTCGAGCCTGCGCAGCTTCGGCGATTCGGCCGATCTGGTGAACGACTTCTTCGCCGCGCGGCTTGGCGACGCGGGGTACCTCGCGCGCTGGCAGGACAGCGGGCTTCCGCTGCGGCGCTGGCTGCTGAACGGCCTGCTGCTCCATGTGAGGAACCGCGCGGTGGCGGAGGCGAGGCGCCGCGCGCGGGGCGATGCGGGGGTCGGCGGGGATGCGCATGGCCCCGAGCGGGTGCCCGCCATGGGCGCCGAGCCTGCGGCGCTGCAGACGCTCGAGCGTGCGTGGGCGATCGGGCTCGTGACCGAGGCGCACGACCGCGTGCGCGCCGGACTGCTCGCCGAGGGCCGCGAGCCGTGGTGGGAGTGCTTCCGCCTGCATGTGCTGCACGGGCTTCCGTACGCCGACGCATGCCCCATGGCGGGCGTGGCGGCTTCGAACGGGGCGAATGTGGTTCGCGCGGTGACGCGCAGGCTGGCCACGATGCTGGCGGAACTCCTCGACCGCGACGGCGTGCCCGAGGCGGAGATCGATGCGGAACTCGAGCTGATCCAGAGGCTTGTGCAGCGGTGAGGGGCGCGGAGCCCGATTATGGAAGCGCGCTTGCCCGGGTGCGCCGTCAGCGCGCGGAGGAGCGACGGGGACCGCGTGTCGGCGCAGCGACCGCCGTTCTCGGGCTCGCGGCGGCAGGAATCGCCTTGATTTCATCAGCCCGCGTACACGAGGTTCCGGCCGCTGCATCTCTCGCTATCGCGGGCGGCGTCCCGACCGCGCAACACATGGAGATCAATGCGATGTTCCGGACTGGTTCGATGGCGGCAGTCGCGGTTGTCTCGGTTGCAGCGGCCGGAGACATCAACCTCGTTCAGGGAGGAACCTTCGAGGCGGTTCCGCAAGGTGCAGCCGGCTCGCCCTGCTTCTCCACGCACCTGCCGCTGATCCCCGGCTGGCAATCGAGCCTCCGCGGATTCGTGGACAGATTGCAGAACACGGCCAGTTGCGGGCTTCAGTTCGCGCCCAATCCAAACGGAGGCGACTTGTTCATCTCGCTTCAGGGGTCGATCTGCTGTGGCTGCGACAACAACGGCTGGATCTCGCAGATGGTTCCCACGAGCGGCGGCAAGCGCTACCTCATCGACTTCGATGCCGTGCTCGAACCGACTGATGTCCTCCGCATCACCGCTGGATCGGCAAGCTGGTCGCTCATGGGTGACGCAGCCTACGAGTGGAAGCACTACACCATCCAGTTCATGGCCGCAGGACCGACTTCACTGCGTTTCGAATCCCAGTCGTCAACGGGCTCGACGCCCACCCCATGGGGGGGATGCTGGGAGTCGGAGGGCTGTCACCTCGACAACATCCGCGTCAGCGAGGTACCTCCATGCATTGCCGATGTCATCGACAACGGCTTTGTCGATGGCGCCGATCTGTCAGCGCTCCTCGGGGCCTGGGGTACGGCAGGAGGGCTCTATCCGCGCGCAGATGCGAATGGTGATGGCGTTGTGAACGGGTCCGACCTCGCGATCGTGCTCTCTGGGTGGGGTCCGTGCCCGTAGTCCGCGGCGGGCTGCGATCCGGCTGATGGGGAATGCCGGGCGCCCCTCTGCGCTACATTCACGGCATGCAGGACCCCGCGCGCGCGCAGAAATGGGACCGTCGGTTCCTCGAGCTTTCGGACACGATCGCGAAGTGGTCGAAGGACCCGTCGCGCGGCGTGGGGGCGGTCATCGTGAGCGGTTCGCGGCAGATCATGGCCACGGGCTTCAACGGGCTTCCGCGGGGGATCGAGGACAGGCCCGAGCGGCTGGTGCGGCCCGTGAAGTACGACCTGATCTGCCACGCCGAGATGAACGCGATCATCCAGTGCGCGCGGAACGGCGTGAGCCCCGTGGGCGCGACCATCTACACGAGCTTCGCGCCGTGCGTGCACTGCACGCTGTCGATCATCCAGTCGGGCATCGTGCGCGTGGTCACCTATGTGACGGCGCCGGGCGACGAGCACTGGGTGGAGAGCTTCGCGCGCAGCCGCGAACTGCTCGCCGAGAGCGGCGTCGAGTTCGTCGAGCTTGCGAAGGCGTAGCGGGCGCGGCGGCGTGAAGCGCTTCAGTCGGCGGCGATGCCGAGTTCCTTCGCGGTGAAGCCGCGGGTGCGTCCCTTCGTGTCCTCGCGCACCTTGGCCACGAACGCGGCGTCGACGGGCGCGCCCGCGTTGCCCCATGCGCCGCGCACATAGGTGAGCACCGCGGCGATCTCCTCGTCGGTGCGAAGTGGCGCCGCGGGCATGACCTGGTTGTACTCCTGGCCATCGACCTTGATGCGGCCCTCGAGCCCGTACATCAGGATCTTGACGAGCACCGCGGGGTCGCCGTGCACGATCTCGCTGCCGCGCAGCGGCGGATACACGGGCGGGAGACCGCGGCCGTTCGCCTGGTGGCACGACATGCAGTTCGAGTAGAGGCGCTTGCCGAAGTCCTCGAAGCTCATCTGCGCGCCGCGCGCCACCTTGGGCGGGATGAACGACACATCCTCGCGGCCCGGCCAGAAGAGGTTGCGGTCGACGGGCGAGGCGACGGCGATGGCCGCGGCGCTGTGGCCGAGCATGTCGAACCAGCCCTCGGGCTCGCGCGACGCGACGAGCTGCACGGGTTCCTTCGCGTTGAGCCGCTGCTTCGCGGCCACGCGGTCGAGCATGGCCGCGGCGAGCCACGGGCGCCCCTCGGCTACGGCGGACGCCGAGGAAAGAAGCGTCGCGAGCACCGCGGGGTCGGGGCGGCCCGAGCCGTCGTCGAGCAGCGCGTCGGCGAACTCGGCCGCGAACGCGCGCGCGCCCACCGAATCGGCGTCGAGCACATGGCCCGCGACGATTCCCGCGAGCAGCTCGCGCTCGGCGCCCGCAAGCGACGAGAGCACCGCGCTTCGCATGGCGCGCACGCCGACATCGCGCGAAAGCGCGCGCTCGAGCACCACCGCGCGCAGGGGCACATCGAGGCGGCCCGCCGAAAGCGCGGCCTGCACGCGCACCTCCGCGCTGCCATCGTCGGCCGCGCGCGCCAGCAGCGACGCAAGCTCGGTGCTCGACAGCGAGCGCTCGGCGATGCGCAGCGCGTGGACGCGCACCATGGGGATCGACGATCCGAATGCGGCGGCCGCGATCTCGCCGTCGGCCGCCCCGCAACCCGCAAGCGTCTACAGCGTCTCGAGCGCGGGCTCGGGCGACATGCCCGCGAGGATCGACGAAGGCTTGCGCAGCACGACCTCGCGCAGCATCGAGGTCGCCGCAGGATCGCAGCGCTCGACGAGCAGCCTGCGCGCCGTCTCGCGCACGGGCTTCTCGGTGGCGGCAAGGAACGGCACGAGCTCGGTCGCGGGAAGCGCCGCGAGGTCGCGCGGCAAGGTTTCGGCGCGCAGGCCGTCCTTCGGCACGATGCGCCAGATGCGGCCCGCGTCGACGGGCGACTCGAGCCCGCGCGCCTCGACCTGCCCGCGCAGGAATGTCGTCATGAACATGCGGTGCTGGATCACGCCGCGGTACATGTCGGCGACATAGACCGCGCCGTCGAGGCCCGAGGCCGCGAAGACGGGGCGGAAACGCTCGTCGGTCGAGGTCCAGAACGAGCGTTCGCCGTCGGCAGGCGCGGCGGTCACGCGGCCGTCCTTCTCGGAAAGCCTGAAGCGGTGCACGAGGTTTCCCGCCACCTCGCACACGAGCGCGCAGTCGGCCATGTCGGCGCCCATCGCGACGCCGTCATGCACATGCGGGCTGCACGCGCCCGTGAAGTTCGCAAGGCGGCCGTCCTTGAGCACGCCCTTCTGGTAGCCGCGGTTGACGCCGGGCGTGAGATGCGACGGAAACACGCGCGTGTCGGTGGCCGCGCGCGCGGGCACGCCGTCGAAACCCTTGAGCGACGGGTTGCGCGCCGCGTACTGCTTCGGAACGAGGTCGACGAGCAGCGGGTCGGAGTTCGGCGCGTAGTAGAGGCGGCCGACGCCGTCCTCGGAGATTCCCCACTGCCCGTGCGGCGATACGGGCTCGGCGCGCAGCGCGTCGCCGTCGGGCACGAAGCGGTACGGGTGCTGCGAGCAGGTGAAGGTGTTGTCAAGGGCGTAGTGCAGGCCGTTGCCTGCGTGCTCTGGGTTGCCTTCGCCGGCGAACCCGCTGGCCATGATGCGCGATGCGTCGCCGCGGCCGTCGCCGTCAGTGTCGCGCACGAAGAGAAGATGCGGCGGCTCGATGACGAGCAGGCCGTCGCGCCAGAGCGCGATGCCGCGCGGCATCACGAGGCCGTCGAGGAACACCGTCGCCTTGTCCATGCGGCCGTCGCCGTCGGTGTCCTCGAGCACCTTGATGCGGCCGTTCGGCTCGCGCTCGCCCGCGCCGTCGGCGTCGCGCATGTAGCCGCGCATCTCGACCACCCACAGGCGGCCGTCGGGACCGAACTCGAATGCGACGGGCGCCTCGACCAGCGGTTCGCTCGCGACGAGCTCGATCTGGTAGCGCGGATCGATCTCAAAGGTCGCAAGTTCGTCGGCGGCGCTGCGCACGGGCGACGACTGCGTCATCCACTCGGCGGGAATCGCAGGCTGATCCTCGCCCGCGCGGTCGCCGTTCTGGGCCTGTGCGGCGCAGACGAGTGCGATCGAGACGAAAGACGGGCACCACTTGCTGGCTCGCATGGAACGGAGTGTACGGGCGCGCGCGGGTCGGCCAAGCGCTGCGCTACGCTGCGGGCATGATTCGCGGCATCGCTCGTTCTCCCGTGTTCCTGCTTGCGGCGATGCTCGCGGCGCGACCTGCCGCAGCCCTCGCGCATGCCGAGGCCGCGATCGACGCAGGACCGCAGCTCGGGGCGATCACGCCGCGTTCGGTGTCGGTGTGGGCGCGGATCTCGGACGCGCACGGCCCGTGCGACGCGTGGGAGCTCCGCTGCGAGGCGATGGCGGAAGGTTCCTCGTCGGTTGCGGCGAGTGCGGGCGCGAGGGCGGACGCCGCGCGCGACTGCACGGTGCGGTTCGAGCTCGCGGGCCTGGTGCCCGGGGCCGCGTACCGCTACCGCCTGATCGCGGGCGACGGGCGCGAGCTCGGCGCAGGAAGCTTCCGCACGCCCGCCGAGAACGAGCCGCGCGCGCGTCTTGCGTTCGGTTCATGCGCCGACATCGACGACGCCACGGCCGCGACCTGGCGCGCGATCGCGGCCGACAAGCCCGACGCGCTCGTCCTGATCGGCGACACGCCGTACATCGACTCCACCGATCTCGCGAAGCAGCGCGCGCGCTACCGCGCGTTCGCGTCGGTCGACGCGTTCGAGGCGCTCGTCGCGTCGACGCCGCTCTACGCCGTGTGGGACGACCACGACATCGGACGCAACGACACCGATGGCCGGCTGCCCGGCAAGGAGAACGCGCGGCAGGCGTTCCTCGAGTACCGCGTGAATCCCAGCGCGGGCGACGGCACGGGGGGCATCTACACCTCGTTCCGCCGCGGACCCGTCGAGGTGTTCGTGCTCGACACGCGCTGGTTCGCGGGAACCGAGCCATCGGCGCAGGATCCGGCGAAGCCGACGCTTCTTGGCGAGGGACAGTGGCGGTGGCTCGCGGACGGTCTTGCCGCGAGCACCGCGCCCATCAAGGTCGTGGCGAGCAGCATGGTGTGGCACGAGCTCGCCAGCCCGACGAAGCGCGACCACTGGGGCGCGTATCCGCATGAATTCGAGCGTTTCGCGCGGCTCGTCGGCGGCACGAAGGCGACGGGCGTGGTGCTCGTGTCGGGCGACATCCATCGCTCGCGCGTGGTCACGCACCAGACGGCCGCGCTCGCGGGCTACGACCTCGTCGAGATCACGACGAGCCCGCTGCACGCGCGCTCGTTCTCGAGCGGCGCCATCTCGGGGCCGCATGTGGCGTTCGACAAGGATGTGGCGAAGTCGTATCTGCTGCTCGACTGCGCGGTCGCGGCCGATGGCGCGGCCACCGTCGAGGCGAAGATCATGGATGCGACGGGCGCGACGGTCTTCTCGAAGTCGCTGCGCTTTCCGCGTCGCGCGAAGGATCAGTAGTTCGTCTTCTCGGTCTCGGCGCGCGCCTGCTCGGGGCTGAGCGTGAACTGGCCGAGATCGCCGATGACCTCCTGGCCGTCCTGCGACAGGAGGAAGCGCAGGAACTGGAGCGCCGCCTCGGGCTTGCGCTTCGGGTCGGCGACGAAGTAGAGCCGCAGCGACCGCGACAGCGGATAGCGGCCCGAGCGGATGTGCTCCTCGATCGGCGCGCAGTAGCCCGAGCCGTCGAGCGCCTCGAGCTCGAGCGCGCGCGTGCGGCGCGAACCCGTGCCCATGCTGAAGTACGCGCTGCAGTAGCCGATCGAGAAGCGGTCGGTCGCGATCGCCTGGATCACGCTCGACGACACGGGCTCCTCGTTCACCGCGGTGCGGAACGCCCCGCCTTGCAGCACGACCTCCTGCACGAGGCCGTGCGAGCCGGTGCCCGAGCCCATCCCGAAGAGGACGATCTGCCGCTTGGCCCACGCGGCGTCGCGCACGCCGAGGTCCTCCCACAGCACCGCGGGGCCGCCGCCGCGCCTGCGGTCGCGGCTGAAGGTGCGGTCGAGGTCCTTGAGCGAGATGCGCGCGATCGGATTCTCGCGATGCACGCTGATCGCGATCGCGTCGACCGCGATGTCGACCCAGCGCAACGGCGCGTTGCGCGCGCGCTCGATCGACTCGATTTCGGCTGCGCGCATGGGCCGGCTCATCGGTGCGAGATCCGCCTCGCCCGAGGCAAGGAACTGCGGCGCCGACGACGAACCCGACGAACGAACCTCGAGCGAGATGTCGGGCTGCGACTCGCGGAACGCGGGGCGCGAGGCGTTCAGCACGAGGCCAACCGCCGAACTGCCGATGCAGCGCACCGTGCCCGTGATCGCGCGGTTCTCGACGAACTTCGGGTACGGCGCAAGCGCGTCTTCGGGAAGCGCCGTGGGCGCGGTCGGCGGCTCGGCGTCCTGCGCGTGCGCGGCGCGCACCAGGGGAAGCGCGGCCGCGGCCACGAACGGGGCGGCGATGGCGCGCATCGCGTCGCGGCGGTCGAGCGGGGTGTTCATGCGCGGGCTCCCTTCGGCGTCATGCGGCGGTAGGCGATCGCGAGCGCGAACGAGAGAACGACGATCGCGGCCGCCAGCCCCGCGACGAGGATCACGAGCCGCGTCGCGGCGGTTTCGAGGCTGTCGATGCGCTCCTCGGTCGCGGCCGTGACCTGGTCGATCAGGCCCTTCACGCTCGGGGATTCGGCGAGCGACTCGCCCTGCGCGAGGATCTTGTTCACCTCGACGAGCGTCGTGGTCGCCTCGCGCAGCGTGCGCTCGTATTCGGCGATGTCGAACGGCTTCGCGGGCGGCGCGTTCGGATCGGGCGGCGCGGGCGGGCCCTTGATCTCCGCGACCTTGTCGAGCAGCCGCTCCGAGGTCTCGGCCAGCTTCTGCACCGCGGCCAGCGTGGGTTCGAGCGACTTCACGGTCTGCTCGGCCTGCGCGAGCGCGGGCTGGATGCCCTCCACCGCAGACTTCGCGTCGGCCGAGACCTTGGTGGCGTCGGCCGAGATCTCCTTCGCCTTCGCGAGCGCCTCGTCGATGTCCTTCGCGCGGCGGTCGATCTCGGCGAACACGGCCTCGCGCTCGGTGGTCACGAGCTTCGGGATGTCGGTGGCCAGCTTGTCGGTGGTCTTGGTCAGCCGCTCGACCGACTGCGTCACGCTCGTCAGGTTGCCGATCGTCTGCTGCACCTCCTGCTTGGCGAGCAGGCCGTCGATCACGGCCGCCGACTGCCAGCTGACGAGCGTCGGCGCGCGCTTCACCAGGAAGAACATGCGCTCGATCAGGCGCTCGTAGCTCTTCGCCTGCTCGACCGCCTTGTCGAGCGGCTCGAACAGTCCGCCCGCGCCCGAGCTCGCCTCTGCGACGAGCGACGCTCCGCGGTCCGCGGCGAAGTCGTTGAAGCGGACATAGCTCACATCCTCGACGCCCGGATTCTCGCGCCGCCAGCCCTCGATCATGAAGTCGAGCGCCGAGAGGCGGTCCTGCGTCAGCACGAGCGCTGCGATGTCCCAGATCTCCGTGCGCGCCGTGCGCAGGGCCTGCATGAGCAGCTCGGCCTTCTGGCGATCGGGCTCGAAGACGCGCTCGGCGCGGTCCTCTTCGATCCACACGCGGCTGATCAGCGTGACGCAGATGGTCATGTCGAGCACCTGCGAGAACGGATCGCCGTTGGTGGCGATGTCGTAGATGCTCGAGGTGCCCTCGACCAGAAGCCGCTGCGCCGCCGCGCGCTGGCGCGCGTTCGGGTTGTTCTCGACGATCCCGTGCACCGCGTCCTCGAGAAGCGTGCGGAAACGGTCGGCGTACGCGTTGCACAGCGAGTCGAGTTCCTCGGCGCCGATGCGATCGCCCACCTCGCTTCGGCCGAGGTCCATCGACGAAGTGACCGCGGAGGTTCGGCGCGGACCCGTGCGCGACGCCTGCTGGCACGCCATCGGAGTGCAGGCGAGCGCGAGCGTTGCGGCGGCGAGCGTGATGGTTGCGGTCGTTCGCATCGGCTTCACCATGGCGAGGTTGTCTCAGAACTGGAACTGGAGCTGCGTGCGCACGAGCCACTGGCCGTCGCTCGTGTCGCCGCCCGATGCGGTGTAGTCGGTCAGCCAGCCCGCGCCCGTTCCCGCGAAGTCGACCACGGGATCGAACGCGTAGCCGAAATCGCCCGAGATCTTGATGTTCCTGTTCTTCGCGCCCGCGGGCCACCAGTTGGCGCCGAAGGTGAGCAGGCTCAGGTCCTCGCCGTTGGCTTCGAGCGCCGTCGCCTGCACGCGGTACTGGTCGGTGTCGGTGCTGCCGATCTCGTAGCGGGCGAAGAGCTCGAGGTCGTCGGCCACGAACACGCCGCCCTGCACCAGCGCGCCCCATTGCGAGAGCGAGTCGTCGGTTCCGCCGCCGCGCACGGGCTGCGCGTCGTGCAGGGTCACCGAACGCATGACGCCCATCGCGAAGATGTTCGCGCCGCCGAGCATCAGCGTGCCGTCGACGGTCGCCGACCACATCGTGTCGGGCGTGGCGCCGTTGGTACCCGAGACCTCGGGAAGGCCCTGCGCGTAGGCCGCGAGGCCGAAGAGCGTTCCCTTCGCGTCGCCACGGAAGCTGCTCGCCTGCTTGAACTGCTTCCACTCGCCTTCGGGCTTCCACTCGATGCGCGAGGCGAACGCGTAGTCGCTCGGGTTGTTTCCAAGCGAGGAGTTCTGCGACGAAGCCACCGCCTGCGCGGCGCCCGCGTTGAAAGGCGCCGCCGCTCCGCCCGCCGTGGCGTAGGGCTCGGTCGCCTTCGCCTGCATCGTGTCGCCGTAGAAGCCGGCCACGCGCACGGTCTCTCCCGTCCACGAAAGCTCGATGCCCTGCGGCTTGAACACCGAGAACACCTCGTTGACGAGCGAACGCTCGATGGTGAGCTGTCCGAACGCCGACTGCAGCTGCTCGCGCATGAACGGCGCGGGGAACTGGCCCATCTTCAGCGCGTAGCCGTCGCCGAGCGACTTCGCGATCCACGCGTCGTCGAGGTAGGAGTTGTTGCCCGAGCTCGCGTTGCGGTTGGTCGAGAGCCTGACCTCGTAGGTCCAGCTCGGGTCGACCACGCTGCCCGAGAAGGTCATGCGCGCGCGGCGGAACTCGAAGCCCCACGCGTCGTCGTCGGTCGCGTTCGACGGCGAACCCGACGCGGCGGTCGACGCGCCGATGTTGCGGCTGTCGAACATCCAGCGGTACTGGAGCTCGCCCTTCATGGCCATCGTGTAGTTCCCGTCGGCGCTGGCAAGGAAGAAGCCCTTCGACTTGTCCCAGCCTGCGGTCGCGCCGTCGGCGGCCAGGCTCGAGCGCACCGAGCTGTCGGCCAGCACATCGGACACGATCGCGCGGATCTCGGCGGCGCGCTCCTCGGTCAGCCAGTCGGTGCCCGTGGCGACGCGCGCCTCCAGGCCCTCGACCTTCTGCGCCAGGCGCTCGTTCTGCGCGCGAAGCTCGGCGATCTCGGACAGCGCGCGCCCGAGCGCATCGGCATCAGGTGCGTTCTGCGCGAGCACGACTGTGGCGGCGAGGCCGCATGCAACGGCTGCGATCATCGGTTCTCCTTGGCGCATGGCCGCGCGCAAGGTAGCACACGCCGTCACGCGTCGGTGCGGCCCGGCTGCTCGAGCGACTCGCGCACGACATACGGCCTGATGCCGCCGATCGCGTTGTTGGCGTCGCTCAGGAGCTCGAGCACGAATCCCATGGCCAGGAAGAAGAGCGCGGCCAGGAAGAACATGATCGCGATCAGGAACGGCGGGCGCGTGCCCATCGGCACCGACTCGCCCATGCCGAAGACATCGCGGAACTTCTCCCACAGAAGCCACGCCATCACCAGCGAGTCGAGCACAAGCAGGGTGACGCCGATCCGCCCGAAGAGGTAGAGCGGCCGCGCCTTGAAGCTCGACTGGAACGCGAGCATCAGGATGTCGAAGAACACATCGAACGAGCGCGAGAGGCCGTAGTGGCTCTTGCCCGCGAAGCGCTTCTGCGACTCGATGAACACCTCGCCCGTCGCGCCGCCGCGCATATGGACGAGCGCGGGCAGCAGGCGGTGGTGCCCGGGCCGCAGGCGCAGCGAACGCGCGATGTCGCCGCGCACGGCCTTGAATCCGCCCATGTCGCGGATCTCGCAGCCCGTCACGCGCCGCAGCAGCCAGTTCGCCATGCGGCTCGGCAGGCGCTTCGCGAGTCCCTCCTTGCGCTTGGTGCGCGAGCCCGACACGAGCGCGTAGCCCTTGTCCATCTCGGCGACGAGCAGCTGGATGTCCTCGGGGCGGTGCTGCAGGTCGCCGTCGGTCACGATCACGATGTCGCCGCGCGAGGCCTGGATTCCCGCGTAGAGCGCGCTGCATTGACCCACATTGCGCGAGAGAAGCACGCAGCGCAGCGACGCATACCGCGGCATCGCCGCGCGCAGGAGCTCCTCGGTGCGGTCGGTGGAGCCGTCCGACACGATCACGATCTCGTGCGTGCGTCCGAGCGCGCGCAGCGCGGCGTCGGTGCGGCGCAGGAACTCCTCGACGCACAGCTCCTCGTTGTGCATCGGGCAGACGACGGAGATCTGGGGTCGCTGGGGGGTCGTCATCGCGTTCTTCGCTCGCTCGCGCCACTCTCGCATCGCTCAGGAAACCGCATCGAAACCCGCAAGGCGCCAGCCTGCGGCCTCCGCCCGCGCCCTCCACTCGCCCGTGGCGAGGCTGTGGAACTCGGGCTCCCACAGGCCGTGGACGCGCATCCTACCGAACGATGCGGGGAGCTCGGGGTCGCGCTGGCTGCGCAGGCCCGGGTGGCACACGACCTCGACGATGCCCGCATCGACGCGTGCGAGCGCGCGCATGCACGCCGCGGCCGTCAACGCCGCCCCCTGCTCGGCGATGCCCCAAACGGCGTGCGGCGTGCGCACGCCCGCCGTCTTGCGCGACGCGGCGCACAGGGCGCGCAGCGTGGCGCGCCGAAGCGCCGCCGTTCCGAACGCGGGGTTTCCGAAGCGCTCGTCGCTCAGCCGCACGAACGGAATGCCGTGCGCCTCGGCCACCTCGCAGGCCACGGTGAAGAGCGGCGGGAAGCACTGCGTGTGCTTCTCGCCGTCGGCGTGCGAGAGCGCAAGCCCGCGGTCGAGCAGCGCGCGCACCTGCCGCGTCCATTCCAGACGCACCTCGTCGAGGTCGACGGCGCCGATGGCGACGCGTGCCGCGAGCTTCGCCCAGCTGCCGACGAAGAGCCCGCGCGCATCGACGAGCGAACGAACCTCGCGCGCGGGCGAGAGCGGCGCGCCGCGCAGGATGTTGAGGTGCGCGCCGAGCGAGACGCTCCCGTACGGCCGGATCGCGTCGGTGTCGGGTCCGTTCGCAAGCACGCTGGCGCTCGTCACCGCGCCGCGCTCCGCGAGATGCTCGACCGCGCGCCGCACCGCGGGGTGCAGCCCGATGTCGTCGACATTGATCACGAGCGTGCGCGCCGCGATCACCAGAAGACCTGCTTGCCGCCGTCGACCGTGAAGATGCGCTCGAGGCGCTCGGATCCGTCCTCGACCAGCCAGTACAGGCCGTCGGCGCTCAGGCCCTCGAAGAGGTGCGATTCCCGGCCCTTCTCGATGCGGCCCGCCGACTTCCAGCCGTCGCGCCACACGAAGAGCTCGAACGCCGCGTCAGGCTTCACGACCGTGCGCACCTTGACGACGCCCGTGTCGGGATCCTGGATGTCGGGCTTGGTCGTGGTCGCGGCAAGCGCGATCGATGCGGCGTCCTTCGCGGCAAGCGTGTGCGCGATGCCGTCCTGGCACACGACGAACGGCGGGCCCGCGGGCACATCGGCGCCGTCGCGGTGCGTCATGGGCAGGTAGCAGATGCTGCGGCCCATCGCGGTGAAGGTGGCGCGGCCATCCTTCACATGGCCCCAGTGGATCGGCCGCCACGCGCCGCCGTTGAACACCGCGAGGTACGCGTAGCGCTCGCCGTCGCGAAGTCCGTCGAGCGCGACCGTGACATCGGTGACGGGCTGGTACTGCGCGGTCACATCGATGTAGTGCGTGCCCGAGAGCCAGCGCGGCACCTGAACGCCGTCGGGCTTGATCGCGCCGAGGCTGTCGGGCTGGTGCGCGAAGGTCTTGCGGTAGACCTTGGCCGCGCGGCCCGCGAGCCCCGCGCGGCCGTTGCCCGCCGCGTCGAGCACGACCTCCCACGCATGGTTGTTGTCGCTGGCCGCCCACCACGGCGTGTAGTCGCTGGCGCACATCGTGGCCACCGAGCGCATGCCGAACGAGACCATGTTGGTGATGTCCTCGCAGCGGCCGAGCTTTCTCTCGCACATCTCGCCGTACGACTGGTCGGTCGGGTGCAGGTAGAAGATGTCGCTGAAGCCGCACCACGGATGGACCGTGGCGCGCACCTTCTCGCCCACCGCGCGCACATCGGTTTCGCCGGCGTTCTGGGCGCAGAGCGCGGCCAGCCGCTCGCGCGCGGGAGCGCGCCATGCGCCGAGCGGCTCGTTGCTGCCGCGGTACGGAAGGATGTGGTTGCAGAACGCCTCGAAGGAGATCGACTTCGCCCACGGATAGGTTCGCCACGCGTCGAACGCCTCGTCGAGGTGGGCGCGCAGGAACGCGGCGCTCGCGTGCTCGAGGTCGCTGTCGAAGCGGGTGCGCGCGAAGTCGGCGCCGGGGTTCTGCGTCTCGATCGCGTCGAGCGCCTTCTTGGCGTCGTTCAGGCTGGCGTGGTCGAGCGCCTCGTAGGGAATCTCGCGGCCATCCTTCGCGACGAGCGCGATGCGTGCGAAGCCGTGGCCATCCATGTTGGCGACGAGGAAGCGCGCGGCCGCCAGCTTCTGCGGATCGCCGCTGTCGGCGCAGCCCTCGAGAAATGCGGAGATCTGGCCGCGGTTCGCGCCGGCCTTCGCGAGGTTGGCCTCGATGCGGGCGGAAAGCCCGTCGTCGGCCGCCATGGCGGCGGGTGCGAGGGCAAGCAGGCACGCGGCGATCGCTTCGCGGATGCGCATGTGCGGATTGTCGCGGGCTTGGGCGGATTCACAAGGCCGCGGCGCGGCGGGCGTGGCGCGGGCGTGGTCGGGGGAAACCCCTGAAAAAACTGCCTTCCGCGGTCCGAGAGTCGGCCAAGCGCGGTCTTTCCGCGTGGATTTGCAAGCCTGGCCCGGGCGCAGCCCTGCTTTCGGTCGAGTTCGCCGCGTTCCTTGCCGATAACGGACTGCGATGGAGTCCCCGAACGGCAGCACTTCCACGGGCCCCGCGCCCGGCACTGGCGATGTTCCTGCGGCGCAGGTCGACATCGACAGCATCCTCGCCGAGGTCGAGGCGCTGACCGCGAAGGCCGCGGCGACGGCTGTGGCTCCGAGCGCTCCGATCGACGCGCCCGCGATGTCGAAGGAAGAGGCGGACCTTGCCGCGCTCGAGCGTGAGATCGAGGCGCTGATCTCGGGGAAGGGGCCTGAGCCGACGGGTGCGTCAAATCCTGCATCGAGGCCCGAGTCCACGCCTGAATCCACGCCTGAATCCACCCCCGACCCCACCGCCTTCGCGCAGACTTTCACCACGACCGACGCCAGTTCCGCGCGCTCGGTCGCGCGCGACGCGCTCGAAGAGGCATCGGTCGATCCGCTCGTCGCCGAGCTCGATGCGGCGCTTTCCGACGACGCCGACGCCCTGCTCAAGCGCTCGGACGGCGACATCGACCGCGCGCTCGCCACCGTGTTCGACGCACGCGCGCTTGGCGGGCAGGAAGAGGAGATCAACCGCGCGCTGATCGACGCCTTCGGCTCGAGCCGCGTGCAGCGCCCGAGCTTCCAGCCCGCGGTCGTCACCAACCCCGCGCCGAAGTTCGACGGCGTCTCGCGCGAGATGCCCGCGACCTCGAATCCGAACGCGTCCACGGCGTCGCAGGCGAAGCCGCGGCTCAACCCCGAGTACGCGGGCGAGAAGCCGTTCGAGCCCGCGTTTCCGAAGATCGACGCGATCCCGGCTGCCGAAGCGCCTGCATCGGGGAATCCTGCATCGGGGAATCCTGCACCGATGAATGCGGCGGCGGAAGCCGAACTCGCGGTGGCCGCCGTCACGCAGACATCGCACGCCTCTGCCGCGATCGCTGCTCCTGCCGTCGTCGCAACGACCGTGGAACTGGTTCC
>JBJTOV010000315.1:0-7556 GCA_046074745.1 Planctomycetota bacterium
GGTGACCAGCATCTGGAGCGGCGCGGTCTCGTCGCCCTTCAGCGACGGAACGCGCTCGACGATCTCCTGGAACAGCTCTTCCCCGCCACGGTCGCGCACATCGGCGCTTCGCGAGGCCCATCCGTCGCGGCCCGACGCGTACAGCACTGGGAATTCGAGCGCGTGGTCGTCGGCGCCAAGGTCGACGAGCAGGTCGAACACCTCGTTCACCACCCCCTGGATGCGCGCTTCGGGCCGGTCGCACTTGTTCACGACCACGATGGGCTTCAGGCCGAGCTCGAGCGCCTTCGAAAGCACGAATCGCGTCTGCGGCATCGGGCCTTCGAGCGCATCGACGAGCAGCAGGCACCCGTCGGCCATGCGCAGCACCCGCTCGACCTCGCCGCCGAAATCGGCGTGGCCGGGCGTGTCGAGGATGTTCACGCGGTACACCTCGCCCCGGCGCGGGCCGTTGCGGATCGTGTAGGTGACGGCGCAGTTCTTTGCCAGGATCGTGATGCCGCGCTCGCGCTCGAGCGGGTTCGAATCCATGATGCAGTTGTCACCCGAGCCCTCGAGCTCGACGACGCCTGACTGGGAAAGCATGGCGTCGACAAGCGTGGTCTTGCCGTGGTCGACATGGGCGATGATGGCGATGTTGCGGAGGTTCGGGTCGGCCATTGGAAAAATTCGGGAAAGACGACAAGTGTAGCACCTGCCGCGACTTCGACCAAACCCGCGTTGGATTCCGCGGAAGGGCTGCGTTCAGAGCCCGTAGAGCGGGCGCAGCTTGCCCTCGAGGTGCCGCATCAGCGGTTCGGCCGAGAGCGGCTTGCCCGTCACGCGCTGCACGAGTTCGGCGGGCGAGTACTGGCGGCCATGCGCATGGATGTTGCGGTTCAACCACTCGCGCAGCGCGGTGAACTCGCCGCGCGCGAAACCGTCGACCATTCCGGGCATCTCGGCGCACGCGGCCTCGAAGAACTGCGATGCGTAGAGGTTTCCGAGCGTGTAGGTCGGGAAGTATCCCATCGCGCCCATCGACCAGTGGATGTCCTGCAGGCACCCGCGGCGATCATCGGGCACCTCGAGCCCGAGCAGCTCGCGGTACAGGCGGTTCCAGGTCGACGGGATGCCCTCGACCTCGAGGCTGCCGCCGATCACCGCGCGCTCGATCTGGAAGCGCACCATGACATGCAGGTTGTAGGTCGCCTCGTCGGCCTCGACGCGGATGAAGCCGGGCTCGACGATGTTGGCCGCGCCGTACAGCTGATCGAGCGAGAAACGCGTCGAATCCGCGCCGACCACCGCGGGCAGGTGCTGCGAGAGCCACGCCCAGAACGGGCGGCTGCGTCCGACCTGGTTCTCCCACATGCGGCTCTGGCTCTCGTGGATGCCGAGCGACACGCTCTCGCCGAGCGGCGTGCCGATCCGCGAGAAGGGAAGCCCCTGCTCGTAGATCGCGTGGCCCGACTCGTGCATGGTGGAACCGAGCGCGTCGTTCACGCAGCGCTCGTTGTAGCGCGTGGTCATGCGCACATCGTTGCAGTGCGTGCCGCCGCAGAACGGGTGGGTCGAGCGGTCGAGGCGGCCGCGGTTGAAGTCGAAGCCGATCCGTTCGGCCACGAATCGCGACAGCGCCTCCTGGCGGTCGATCGGAACGAAGTAGTCGTTGAAGTCGTTCGAGGGCACCTGCTTGGCCGCCGCCAGATCGGCGACCAGCTTCTGCAGGCGCGGCCGCAGCGGGTCGAACACGCCTGCGACATACGCAGCGGTGCAGCCGGGCTCGTAGAGGTCGGCGAGCGCGTCCCAAGGCTCTCCGCCCTTCGCGAACCCGAAGCAATCGGCCTGGCGGCGAAGCAGCACCACGAGCTTCGAAAGCCACGGCGCGAAGCGCTTGAAGTCGCTCGCCGCGCGCGCCTCGGCCCATTCGTGCTTCGCCATGCTCGAGACGCGCGCCATCTCCTCGACGAGCGACGAGGGCAGCTTGGTGGCCTTGCCGTAATCGCGGCGGGCCTCGCGCACAAGCGCGGCGGTCGAGGGATCGGCCATCGCCGACTTGTCCGCCTCGACCGCGGAGATCAAGTCTCCGCGCTCCTTCGAGCTGCTGCGCTCGTGAATCAGCCGCGCCATCAGGGCCTGCTGGCGCGCGCGCCACTCGAGCCCGCCCGTGGGCATGGTGGTCTCCTGGTCCCAGTCGAGCAGGTTGTTGGTGCTCGACAAAAGCGCCGTTTCCTGCATATGGGCGACGAGGGCATCGAGGGGTGAGAGCGCGGTCGTGGACATCGAGTTTCCTTGGAGAAAGTGCGCCGCATCCTAGGGGAATGCCGTGCCCCGTGAAAAACAGCGGAGCGCGCCGTTCGGGCGCGCTCCGCGGATCTCGCAGGTGCAAACGGCTCAGCCGTTCGTCTTCGGCGCCGGGCTGACCGGCTTCAGGATCTCGATCAGGCGGGCCTTGTCGCCCGTGGTGCGGTTCATGGCGTGGTCGAGCGCGGTCCAGCCCTTGTCGTCGGTGGCCGCGGGGTCGACCTTCGCGTCGAGCAGGATCTGGACCTTGTCGGGCGAACCGCTCATGGCCGCGAGGTGCAGCGCGTTCTGGCCGAGCTTGTTCTTCGCGGTCAGGTTGGCGCCCGCGACGATGAGGATCTTCAGGCTGTCAGCCTTGCCCGTGCGCGCGCCGCGCAGGAGCGGCGTGTCGCCCGTCTGCTTGTCGGCCGCGTTCAGATCGGCGCCCGCCTTCACCAGAATGTCGACGGTCTGCGCCTGGCCAAGGCCGGCGGCCCAGATCAGGGGCGTCCAGCCGTTGTCGTCGGTCGCCTTCACATCGGCGCCCTTCGTGATCAGGTACGCCACGGTCTCGGGCTTGCCGAAGCCCGCGGCCCAGAGGAGCGGGCTCGACTTGATCTGGTCGCGGGCGTTCACATCGGCGCCCTTCTCGACAAGGAACTTCACCGACTCGAGGTTCGCCTCGACCGCCGACCAGAGCGGCGTGCGGCCCTGGCGGTCGGCGAGATTCGGATCGGCCTTCGCGGCGACCAGCGTTTCCATGATCGTCGTGGTTCCGAGCTTGGCGGCCCAGTGGAGCGCGGTGCGCTGTCCGGCCTTGTCGCGCTCGTTCACATCGACGCCCGTCGCGAGCTCGGCGCTGACCTTCGCGAGGTCGCCCGAGCGGACGGCGGTGATCAGCGCGGTGGTCGCAGGTCCCTGCGGGGTCTTCGGCGCCTCGGGCGCACGCACCTCGCCTGCGGCGAGCGCGCGCTTCACGAGCAGCGTCAGGTTCGGGGCCTTCGGGTTGTCGGTCACGAAGCTGATCTTCGGCTGACGGCCCGCGGCTTCCCATGCGGCCCAGTCGATCGTGAGGACATGCTTCGTCGCGGCCTCGACGGGCGGGTTCTTCAGCACAGGGGGCTGGACATCGGTCACCTTGAAGGCCATGCCCTCGGTCGACTCGAGCACCACCTGTCCGCCCGCGGCCTTGGCGGCCTCCTCGGCAGGCGCGTCGATCAGGTCGGGCACCATCGTCACATACGCGACCACATCGCCTTCCACCTTGAGGATGACGGGCGCATGGTTCTCGATCTGGAAGGTCACGCTCTTCGAGAGCTTGATGCCCTGCTTCGTGCCGGGCTTCAGGGTGATCTCAGCCTCGCCGAAGCCTCCCGGCGGAATCGGATCCTTCGGGAAGGTCGGGGTGGTGCAGCCGCAGCCGGGGATCGCCTTGGTGATGCGGATCGGCTCGGTGTGGACATTCTTGATCTTGATCTTCACCGTCTTCGCGACATCGGCGATCATCTCGCCCATGTCCGCGATCGGCGGATCGAACTCGATGACGGGCTTCTCGTTCGGCGGAATGAAGTTCTCGGGGCGCGTCTCGCTCGGCTGGGTCTGGGTGGGCGCGAGGAGCTCGCGGACCGCGGGCTTCGAGGCGTCGGGCGATGCGGCGGGGCCGCCCTTGATCGGGGTCGCGGCCGGCGGAGCAGCCTTGGGCTTGGCGTCCTGCGCCGATGCGGCGGCAACGACGAGGGCGAGCGATGCGCAGGTGACGAGCGAGAGCGGTCGATTGAATCGCATGGTGCTGTCCTTGATGGTCGGAACGGCTTCCGAGTCTTCTGTCGTCATGGTCCGCGGGGTAAACCGGGGAGCCACCTGTATCGGACGCCTGAACCGATGAGTTGCAGGCGAGTTGAGCAGAAGGACGGATTCTAACGGCAAGTTCCGCGAGGGCTGCGCCTCGAACGCGCCGACAGATACACTCCGACCTCACCCCAGGCCCTCCATGACCACCGAAAGCCTTCCCGAGCATCTCGACCGCCCCACCCTTCGCCGCGTGCATCCCGTGCCGCTGCCGATGGACAACCAGGTGTTTCTCGGACTGCGGGACCCGATGATGCTCACCGAGCAGACCATGGTGGTTCCGCCGCAGGCGTTCCAGGTCATGCAGCTCTTCGATGGCAACCGCACCATCGCCGACATCGCCACGCAGATCGGGATGGCCGATCCCAAGCCCCTGCACGAACTGGTGGCCAAGCTCGACGAGTTCGGGTTGCTGTGGGGGCCGACCTCCGAGGGTCTCGAGGCCCAGAAGAAGGCGTCGCTCTACCAGGCCGGTGCGTTCCCGGCGATCGCCACGCGCGCGCTTGGCGAGAACCCCGCCGAGATCCGTGCGAAGCTCGAGAAGTGGCTCGACGAGGCGGAAGACTCGGAGATCGAGGAGCCGATCGCGGGAATCGTCTCGACCCATCTCGGGTTCGACCAAGGCTACCCCGTCTACGCGGCGAGCTACCGCACGATCGCGAAGGGCCCGAAGCCCGACCGCATCGTCATCCTCGGCTCGAACCACCAGGGCCTCGGCGACGGCGTGGTCGTGTCCGACCTCGGGTTCGGTTCGCCGCTTGGAACCATGCCCGCCGACGCGGGCGTGATCGCCGACCTGAAGAAGCGCACGGGTGACCGGCTCTTCAAGGACATCCTCGACCACCTGCCCGAGCACTCGATCCAGGTGCAGATCCTGTGGGCGCAGCACCTCTTCGGCAGCGTGCCCGTCGTGGCCGCGCTCGTGCCCGACCCGAACATTCCGCTCATCGCAGACGACGGCGAGCGCCTGAGCACCGATCAGTTCATCGCGGCGCTGGGCGAGTCGCTGGCCGCGGCGGGCGGTCGGACGCTCTTCATCGCGAGCGCCAATCTTTCGGGCGCGGGCCCTGCCTATGGCGAGCCCGCCGCGATCAACGACGAGCGCCGCCGCGACATCGAGAAGCACGACCGCGCGATGCTGCGCGCCTACATCGAAGGCGCCGACGCGCTGGCCGCCGCACTGAAGGCGAACCGCAACCCCACCCGTTGGGCCGGCGTTGGCCCGATGTACGCGGCGGCGAAGCTGTCCAAGGCGTCGTCGATCGAGCTCCTCGACTACCGCCAGCTCGTGGACGAGCAGGGCTCGGTGCTCGTCTCGAGCGCGTCGCTCGCGCTTCTCGCGTGAACCGATGATCGCGGTCGTCCAGCGCTGTTCGCGAGGGTCGGTGACGGTGTCCGGCGAGCGGGTCGGCGCGCTCCGGGAGCGCGGTGGGCTCGTGGCGCTCGTTGGCGTCGAGACTTCGGATGGTCCTGCGAACGCGCGCAAGATGGGCGAGAAGCTCGCGAAGCTGCGCATCTTCGATGACGCGGCGGGCAAGATGAACCTCGCGGTCGGCGAAGTCGGCGGAAGCGTGCTCGTGATCAGCCAGTTCACGCTGCTCGGCGACTGCTCGGGCGGCAACCGACCGAGCTTCGTGACGGCGGCACGGCCAGAACACGCGGAGCCCCTCGTGCAGGAGGTCGTGTCGGCGATCCGCGACGCGGGCCTGCATGTCGAGACGGGGCGTTTCCGCACCGAGATGAAGGTCGATCTCCTGAACGATGGGCCCGTGACCATCATCGTGCGCGCGTGAGCGCGCGGCGACAGACCCTAGCGCCTGGCGGGAATGTCGCGGCCGAGCTCGGCGAGCACCTTCTTGAGGTCGTCCCAGACCTGACGCCGCGTCTCGGGCGTGTAGTTGCGCAGCAGGTAGGCGGGATGAAAGGTCGGCATCACGGGTATCGAGATGCGCTCTCCCCCGCTGCTGATCTCGAGCGCGCCGAACATGCCGCGCAGACGCGTGATGCCGAGCTCGCTGCGCAGGAGCAGCTTGCTGGCGGGGCCGCCGAGCGTCACGATCGCCTTCGGGCGGATGATGCCCACCTGCGCAAGAAGGTACGGCCCGCACTGCTCGACCTCGTGACGCAGCGGCGTGCGGTTGTCGGGCGGGCGGCTCTTCAGCACATTGGCGATGTAGACATCCTCGCGGCGCAGCCCCATCGCCGAGATCATCTCGTCGAGCTTCTCGCCGGCGCGGCCAACGAAGGGTCGGCCGAGCTGATCCTCGGTCTCGCCTGGCGCCTCGCCCACGAACATCAGGTCGGCATCGGGGTTGCCTTCGCCGAAGACGAGCCGCGTGTGCGCGGTGGCGGTCGTGCAGTGCGGGCACTGGGCGGCGTGGGTGCGATCGAGCTCCGCGAGCCGCTCGGCCTTGCTGCCCTGTGCGGGAATCGAGACCGATTCCACGATGTTCGCGGGCTCCTCCGAGGCGGGTGCGGAGGGATACGCGGCCCGGGGATGGGCAACTTCGGGAACGGGCGCCGCGAACCGCTCCACCCGCTCGGTGGCTGCGTGCTCACGGACTTCCTGCTGCGCGCGCGACGCCTGCGCCTGCGGCGGGTGGCTTGCGAAGAGCGCGGCTTCGAAGCGCGGCCTCCCGCCCGCCGTCGGGCCGATTGCGGCAGGCAGCGCTGCTTCGGCGCCGACCGCGCCGCCACGCGCCGCGAGGCCGCGTGGAAGCAGAACCTCCTCCACGCCAAGGAGGAGGTCGGTCTCGACCTCGAGCCTTCCGCGACGGAGGAGGTTCGTCATCTCTCTGCCGGCTCCCGACCGGATTCGATCATCGCTTCGGGCGGATAGCGCCCTTCGCGGGCACACCCTTCGCGGGATCCTTCTTCTTGACAGGCACGATCTGGACCATCGACTGCGTGCGGAGCACGAGGCCGCAGTCCGAACGCAGGTGGAAGCCCTGGATGTGCACTTCGTTGCGGAAGTGCTGCAGGTCGACCAGCGACAGGTTGGGCTTGCCCGCCGCGTCGGTCCACGCCGCGTACAGCGAGTCGTTCTCGCGGGCGTGCTGCATCATCTCCTTGTAGGTGCCGAGGTACAGGTGGTCGCTCAGCGTCTCGGTCTGCATGGTGGTCATGTAGACGAGGTTCTCGGCGACCTTCTCCTCGAAGTCGCGTTCACCCGCGCACGGCAGCGCCGTGATCAGGCCGCGATCGGGAATCTGGTCGATGTGCTCGACCACGACCTCGCTCATGCAGAAGCCGTTGAGCGTGAATCGCACGCTGTGGCCGCCCTTGAAGATCCAGGCCTCGGTCTCGTAGTCGGCGTGCGGAACGCGCTGGCGCGACTCGATGCCGAAGAACTCCGGATGAAGTGCCTTTCGGAAGGCGAGCAGGTGATAGTTCTGGAGGCTGGTGCCGCGGTTGGCCACGGTTCCGGCGCCGGACACTTGTCC
>JBJTOV010000316.1:0-2903 GCA_046074745.1 Planctomycetota bacterium
CGACGAACCACCGCCTTGTCGACCGACGCCGTCGGCCAAAGGCCGACGGGTGCCCATCTCGAAGAAGATGGGTCGCAAGATCCCCAGCCTCGGCTCGACGCGCCGCACACCGGGCGGCGGTGACCGATCGGCGCTGCGCGCCGCGGCCCACTCGAGATCGTTCGACTGGGCGACCCATCGCCTCCGGGATGGGCACCCGCCCCTGCCCCTACTCCCCCACCAGCGCCGACGCCGCGTGATGCACACCCACATGCGTCAGGCACGGGCACGCGCGGCTGTCGATGATCTCGATGCGCAGGTGCCGCGCACGCGTCTCGGGCACGCGCACGATGCGCTTGTGTCCGACCGTCGTGCCCTCGGCCAGCACCACCCAGTCGCGGTGGTTGTTGCTCGGCTGCGCGGGCACGCTGATGCGGAACTTCTTCACGCGCTGCCCGAGCCAGGTCGGCTCGGCGAGCACCACGCGGTCGAACGGCTTCTCGCCGTCAAGCTCGACCTCGAGCATCGCCGACACCGTGCCGTCCTCGGTGGCCCAGTAGGTCTTCGGATCGCCATCGACCGCCTTGTCGGCGCCGAACGCCAGCGGCTTCGGCTGCTCCGCCGCCGAGCCCGGCGCGAACCCGCGCATGTTGTCGCTCGCCGTCGCTCGGCCCCGCGCCATGTCGGTGCCCTCGCCGTACACGCGGTCGACCAGCGCGCGCAGCCCGAGCACCGACCTCGCGTCGTTCTCATGGATCAGCCCGCGCCTGTCCACGGGAAAGTTCAAATGGAAGTTCGCGTTATGCCCGACGCTCCGCTCCCACAGGTCGAACAGCTTCGCGGGCGACTTCACCTTGTCGTCCTCGTGCGCGTGGTAGAACCAGCCCGGCCGGATCGACACATCGCACTCCGCGGGAATCCACGACTCGCCGTCGATGTCGCCCTCGTTCAGCGACTTCGTGCTCGGCGGATTGTCGTTGCCGATGCCGTGGCCCTCGGCCTTCAGCATCGACCAGCAGGTCTCGCCCGCCCACCCCTGCTCGTTGCCCATCCGGCGGATGTTGGGCCCGACATCGCTGAACATCACCGCGTCGGGCTGCAGCTCGCGCACCACCGCGCGGAAGCTCGGGAAGTCGTACACCTGCCGCTTCCCGTTCGGCCCTTCGCCGCACGCGCCGTCGAACCACACCTCGAACACGGGGCCGTACTGCGTCAGCACCTCGCGCAGCTGCCGGCGGAAGTACTCGTTGTACTCCTCGCCCGTGCCGTACTTCGGGTTGTTGCGGTCCCACGGCGACAGGTACACGCCGAACTTCAGCCCGCCCTCGCGGCAGGCGTCGGAGAGTTCGCGCAGCACATCGCCCTTGCCGCCCTTCCACGGGCTCGACGCCACCGAGTGCGTGCTCAGCGCCGTGGGCCAGTTGCAGAAGCCGTCATGGTGCTTCGCGGTGATCACCACGCCCTTCATGCCCGCGTCCTTCATCACCTTCACCCACTGGCGGCAGTCGAGCGCGGTCGGGTTGAAGACCTCGGCGGGCTCGTCGCCATGCCCCCACTCCTTGTCGGTGAAGGTGTTCGGCCCGAAGTGGATGAAGCCCGTGTACTCGAGGTCCTTCCACGCGAGCTGCCGCGGATGCGGAAGCGGTCCGATCGGTGCGGGCGGCTGGATGTCTGCAGACGCTGGAGCGTTGGCGAGCATGGCGGCAAGAACGAGGGTGCTGGGGTCCATGGGTCTCCTCCGCGCGGTTGACGCGCCGCGGGCCGACGCGCAGACTACCGAACGCTCGGAGGATCGGCGCATGGAAACCACGGATCACGGAAACCGCCCGCTCGCCGCCCGCATCGTGCAGGGCCGCGCGTTCAAGGGCACGGTGCTCGGCGCGATCGTCGTGGGCGCGGTGCTGGTCGGGCTCGAGACCGTTCCCGCGATCCACGACGCCTACGGAGCGCTGCTCTGGTCGATCGACCGCGTGGTGCTCGGCGTGTTCGTGATCGAGGTGCTCCTCAAGCTCGCCGCCGAGGGCCGGCGCCCGTGGCGCTACTTCGCCGACCCGTGGAATGTCTTCGACTTCGCCGTGACGGCGATCTGCCTGCTGCCGCTCGACGCGAAGTTCGCGCAGGTGCTGAGGCTCGGCCGCGTCGCGCGCAGCCTGCGGCTCATCACCGCGCTGCCGCGCCTGCAGGTCATCGTGACCGCACTCCTGCGCAGCCTGCCCAGCTTCGGCTGGATCACGCTGCTCCTCCTCACGCTGATGTATGTCTACAGCGTGATGGCCGTGTTCCTGTTCGGCGCGAACGACCCCGCGCGGTTCGGCTCGCTCTGGAACAGCATGCTCACGATGTTCAGCGTGCTCACGCTCGAGGGCTGGTTCGAGGTGATGACCGACCAGATGAACGGCATCGCGGGCGCCGACGGAGCGGCGGCGCACGGCTCGCCCGTGGTCGCGCCGCTCTTCTTCGTCAGCTTCATCATGTCGGGCACGATGATCTTCCTGAACCTGCTGGTCGGCGTCATCGTGAACAGCATGAGCGAGATTCCCGGCGCGACCGACCGCGACAAGGCCTCGCCGCTGCCGAGCATCACCGCGCCCGCCGCCGACAGCGAGCACGCGCCCGTCATCGCCGAGCGCCTGGCGCGTCTCGAGGACGCGATCACGGCCGCCACCGCCGAACTGGCCGCGCTGCGCCGCGAGAAGCGCGGCTGAAGCAGCGGATAACCGCAGGAATGCCGCGAGAAGCCCCGAAGGATGCGGCTTCCCGCGGAACTTGCTATGCTGTTCCCTCAATCCACGGGCATTAGCGCAGCTTGGTAGCGCGTTTGACTGGGGGTCAAAAGGTCGTGGGTTCAAATCCCGCATGCCCGATCAACTGCGCGGAAGCGGAAGGCCTGGCCTTCCGCTTCTGTGCTTTTTCGAGCGTGTCGG